>CANRDA010000086.1 GCA_947629285.1 uncultured Bacilli bacterium | reverse complement strand
AAATCAAATTTTAGTGAAATAAATTCTTCTTTTTCTTTTAACATAATACCTCCATTCTTTTCCCTTTTATTCTTTTACTTTGAAACTACTAAATACAAACTAAAAATGATATATATCACCTCTCTATATATATCATTCCACAAAACTTTTCGATTTCCTTTTTTTTCTTGAAACTTTTTTTAAAAATGTGAAAATTTCACATGATTTTCACATTTTTATCAATTATTTAAAGTTTTTATATTGCGATGCTCTTTTTATTATATCCTTACCATAAATATCTTTTAGTTTATCTACTACTTTATCTAGTTCACTATTATTTTCAATTTCTTTTACATCTTCAAATAGTGAGATTTGATGCGTTTGAAAATTAGATAGTTTACTCAAATGAACTCCAACTAACCTAATACCCTCTTCGTTCCACAATTCTTTTACCAATTCTTTTGAAACGTTATATATTTCATCGGTATTACTAGTAGGATTTTTTAGTTTCCTTTGATGGGAATAGGTTTTAAAATTTTTATCTTTTAACACTACCCCGACTAATGAAGCAAATTTATTACTTTTTCTTAAAGTCATACATACATTTTCTACTAAAGGGTATAAAGTTTTATATATATCACTTAAACTGTTTAAATTATAACTAGTAGTCGTAGAATTACTTATCCCTTCTCTTTCCTCTTTTCTAACAGTTATAATATCTTGAGTCCCTTTTGCACTATTAACCATTCTTTCTGCTTGATTTTTAAAATATCTGTATAAATAATTAGGGTCAGTATTGGCAAGCACACCTATAGTATTTATACGAAGTTCCCTTAATTTTTTACTACTACTTTTACCAATACCATACAAATCTTCAATTGGTAATGGATACATCTTTTTTTCTATCTCATTTGAAAACAAAGTATGTACTCTATCCGGCTTTAAAAAGTCAGATGCCATCTTCGCACAAAGTTTATTGTTTGCTATTCCTATATTTACAGTAAAACCTAACGTATCTTTTATTTCACGCTTTAACTTGTATGCAAATTTTATAGGGTCTCCATTTAAACTTCTAATTTTTGTATAATCTATTATACATTCATCGATGCTTAGTTTTTCTATATCTGGAGTATATTTACTTATTAAATTAAATAATTTATCGGACATCTCCTGATATAGTTTATGATTGGGAGGAAATACTTTTAAGTCATTACACTTTCTTTTAGCATCTTTAATTGTATCGGCAGTTTTTACTCCTTTTCTTTTAGCAGGCATACTTTTAGCAAGTACAATTCCCCTTCTTTTAGTTTCATCTCCACCTATCACGGATTCAATATTTCTTATATCTATTTTATAACCATGATTTAGCAGATCTACCGCAGTCCAAGATAAAAAAGCATTATTTACATCTATATGCATAAATATTTTATCCATAAAATTTCATTCCTTTCGATCAATTGAATCCATATTTCAAAGATGCATTTTACTACTCACTTCCTAATTTAATTATATAAAATCAAAAATATTTAGTCAAGAAAAAACGAACATAATTTCGTTCGTCATAAATTATTTTCTATCTACAAACCATACACTACTTATATCGCAACTATTACTAGAAGGGGCTGGATCAGGCATGTCTAATTTTATAAGTGATGGTAATTTAAATCCAGAACCAAATGCTATACATGTGCCTGGCTGTAGTAATTTTATTTTTCTAAGTATTTCAGTTGTTATATTAGGTACCATCTGTTTGATATACTCTACATCAGTTGGATGAAGCATTTTAAATATTAGAAAATTACTACATTGAGAAAGTGCAGTAGTAGAAAGTTCAGATGGTCTTTGTGAAATTAACCCAAGAAGTATACCATATTTTCTTCCTTCTTTTGTTATTCTATCGAATATATTATACCCTATTATATCAATATCAGTATCATTTTGTACATATCTATGTGCTTCTTCTAAAATAATATGAATAGGTAAACTTGCACGCTTTTTTAAACCTTTTGTATATTCAAAAAATATCTTAGAATAGATTTTAGTAAGAGTTTTTGCAAATCTATCATCTACATAATTTATATTAAAATTAATTATTTGAGCTCTTCTCCCACTTTGAATAGTTAAAATATCTTTTATAAACTCATCTCTAGTTTTATATTGATTAAATTCAAAATACTTAGCATACTCTCCGTTAACCAAACTTCTTAATCTTACTTTTAATGCATTATAATCATCAAATACCTGCATACTACTTAATACTCCTTCAGATATGAGTGCGAATTCAAATGCATCATATAAATCTTTTAATGTATATTTAAAACTTCCATCAGGTAAACTTAAATTTACATCTTCTGCTAAAAATCCATTTATAAATGTTGTAAGTAATTCCATTTCTCTTATTTTACCAGTATTATCTATTAATAAACACTGTTTTAAAGGTCTAGTATAGCCTGGTTGGTAAATAGGAGTATCCAAATTTAAGTCTTTAGTATTATAATGGCTTAACACAGAAAAAATTTGGTCCCTTATTTGGGCAGGAGATTTACCACTTGCAAGTATATCTAGTAGCGCTCTAGCAATTATATCATTTTTGCTTTTTAAAACTTCTTTTTCTTCTCTAGCAAATATGGTTACTAATTTCATGGCTTTTTCTATTATAGGAAGTTCACTCCTTGACTTTGCTTCAAGAAGTAAAGCTATATCATCAACAGTAAGCAACCATAAAGGTATCTTAACCGTTGGAATTGAATTATCATTTACATTTGTTGTATATGCTTTAAAATTAATTTCAGGAACTTTTAAATTCAATGATTCAAACGCAGAATGATATTCACCATATGCATCAAAAATTAAAATACTAGCTTTATAAGCAATAGAGCTCTTTTTTTCAAATAAATTTTGTAAAATTCTTGCTACGCTACAAGACTTTCCACTTCCAGTAGAGCCAAATATAGCAAAATGATTACTAAAAAATTCATTTATGTTAACTCCTATTTTAAGTCCATCATATATTGGACTATTGCCTATATATAAATCCTTTTTTTCACTATAATTTACAATACCTAATATACTATTAATTTTTTCTTTAGATATTAATTTTGAAGTAGCATTAAATGATGGTTTCTTAGAAATGCCAAACAAAAAATTATCATCAATAAATTCACCCACTAAATTAATGCGAGCAATATTTTCTTTTATATCTACTATTTCACCTATTAATTTTTTTTCACTATCTTCAAATAATACATATAAGTTTATAATATTTTGCATTTCTTCAACTTTTACATTCATCTTTAAAATAACAGTATTATCTTCAATACCTATAATTTTACCCAACATATTATCACCTACTATACTTTATAAAATACTATATATATATTATACTATCTAAACAAAAAACTGTAAATAGTTTTATCTAAATTAAATTTTTCTTAACGATTTATGTCCTTTCATTATTTTTTTTATTCCTATTGGATGTGGGAATGCAATTGTCAAAATCGATTTATCTACTGTAATTATTACACCTTCACCAAATTCATCATGCATCACTTTTTCCCCAAGTGAATATTCTTCAGTTTCATCTATATTCATTTTTGCTTTTGGTCTTATATATTTATTTTTAAAAGTATCATTTTTATTGTCTTCTTTATCTAAGTATTCTTCACTAATTTCGCCTATAAACCTACTTGGAGGATTATAGTTATCTTGACCAAAATAAAGTCTTTTTTTTGTATTTATCAAGTCTAATTTTTTTCTAGCTCTAGTTATAGCAACGTAACAGAGTCTTCTTTCTTCTTCTATTTCATCTGGACTATATAAAGACATAGTATGTGGGAATATACCTTCTTCAAGTCCAACGATAAACACATTATCAAACTCTAAACCTTTAGCAGAATGTACAGTCATAAGTGTGACTACATTAGTTTGATTTTTATGTTCTTCTATATCAGATACCAAACTGATTTCATCTAAAAATTCTCCTAAAGATATAACACCATATGTATCTTCAAAATTTCTAGTAATAGATTTAAATTCCTCTAAGTTTTCTAACCTACCTTGAGATTCTATTGAATCTTCATCTTCTAATTCTTTTCGTATACCTGATTTATCTAGTATTAAATCAACTAACTCAGTTAAGGATAACTCTTCACTTTGATTTTTTAAATCTAATATCATATTTTTAAATACTAATTCTTTACCACTATCAATTGTATTAAATAAACTTTCATTTAATATTTTGGACTTAGTAGTTAAATTTTCTATAGTCTTAAGCCCTATTCCTCTTCTTGGAACATTAATAATTCTATTCAAGCTTATATCATCATCAGTATTATATATTAATTTTAAATAACAAATTAAATCCTTAATCTCTTTTCTGTTATAGAAATATAAACTGCCTACTACTTTATACGGTATATTTTCTCTTACAAAAGCCTCTTCTATATTTCTCGATTGAGCATTAGTCCTATATAAAACTGCAATTTCTTCTAGTGAAACTCCATCATTCATCAGCTTTTTAACACCTTGAGCAACATAATTAGCCTCATCTTTTTCATCACTACATCTTTTATATTTAATCTTATCTCCATTATTATTGTTAGTCCAAAGATTTTTTTCTTTCCTGTTTTTATTGTTCTTTATTATATCGTTAGCTGCACTTAATATATTTTTAGTAGAACGATAATTTTGTTCAAGTAATATTAATTTAGTATTTTTATAGTCCTTCTCAAAATTTAATATATTTTTATAATTAGAACCTCTAAATCCATAAATACTCTGGTCAGGGTCACCTACTACACAAATATTTTTATATTTAGCACTAAGCATTTTAGTAAGTATATATTGAACATAATTAGTGTCCTGATACTCGTCTATTAAGATATACTTGAATCTTTCTTGATAGTATTTTAATACTTCACTATATTCATTAAAGAGTATTATTGGAAGCATAAGTAAATCATCGAAATCTAAACTATTATTTATTTTTAATTTTCTTTCATATTCTTTAAAAACCTTTACAGTAACTTCATCTATTTCATTGCACGTATATTTATCTAAATCATCTGGCGTCATAAGTTCATTTTTCGCACTGCTAATTTTATTTTTTATTGTTTTAGGATTATAAAATTTAGGGTCCAAATTCATATCTTTTAAAATTCTTTTTATAGTTAAAAGTGAATCATCAGCATCTATAATAGTAAAATTAGATTTATATCCCAATTTTTCATAATGCCTTTTAATTATTGATAGTCCAAAAGAATGAAAAGTAGATATCTGTATCATTTTAGTATCTATATCTAGCATGCCTTCTACCCTACTTTTCATTTCATTTGCAGCTTTATTTGTAAACGTAATAGCTAATATATTATATGGAGCAACACCATTTTCTTGTATTAAATAAGCTATTTTAGTAGTTAATACCTTGGTCTTCCCTGAGCCAGCTCCTGCAAGTATTAACATAGGTCCATCTGTATTTAATACAGCCTCTTTTTGCTTATCATTTAAATTATCTAAGTTCATAACTCACCTCATTTTTCTATATAATTATAGCACACATTTTATATACTTTATATAATTATTTTAACAAACATAAACTAAATCATAAATGCTTTTACTAGACAAACTTTAATTTTAATAGTATAATTGTATAGTCGAAATTCTTTAGAAAGGAGGGAAAAATTGAAACTTATAAATAATATTAACGATACTAAGATATTCGCATTAGGTGGTCTTGGTGAGGTCGGAAAAAATATGTATTGTGTTATGACAGGAAATGAAATAATCATTACTGATGTTGGAATAACATTTCCATCTGGTGAATTACCTGGAGTTGACTATATTATTCCAGATTTTACATTTCTCAAAAAAAATGAAAGTAAAATAAGGGCTTTGTTCATAACACACGGACATGAAGACCATATTGGTGGTATCCCATTTCTACTTCAGAGTGTTAATGTCCCTGCTATATATTCACCTAATCAGGCTGCAGGACTTATAAGAAAAAAGCTAGAAGATAGAAATATTAACTACAAAAACTTATTTATATATGATGAAAATACTAAAGTAAAATTTAAAACAATGTCAGTTGAATTTTTTAGAACTACACACTCTATTCCAGATTCACATGGTATTGTTATACACACACCTAATGGTACTATAGTAACAACAGGAGACTTTAAATTCGACTTAACTCCTATTGGACCTATGGCGAATTTACACAAAATGGCAAGAATTGGAGAAAAAGGCGTATCTTTACTTCTTAGTGATAGTACAAATGCTCTTAACGAAGGTATGAGTACAAGTGAATCTAAAGTGGATGCTACCTTATCACATATATTTTCCCAAACTAAAAGCAGAATTATAATTGCTACATTTGCATCCAACATATATAGATTAAAACATATCGTTGATACTTGTAAAAGAAATAATAGAAAAATTGCTATATTTGGTAGAAGTATGGAAAATAATATAGAAATATCTTTAAATAGTGGATATATTAAACATAAAGAGTTATTTATAACTCCAGAAGAAGCGAATACACTACCTCCAAGTCAAGTATGCTTACTTTGTACAGGTTCTCAAGGAGAGCCTCTTGCAGCTTTATCGCGTATAGCAAATAATTCTCATAGACAGATAAAATTACAAGATGATGATGTTGTAATATTCTCATCATCTACTATACCTGGTAATGCCCTAAGCATATCAAGAATAATCAATAAATTATATTTACAAGGTGTTAAAGTATATACAAATACGTCACTAAATGATGTACATACATCTGGTCATGGAAATAAAGAAGAATTAAAATTAATGCTTAGACTAATTAAGCCTAAATATTTTATGCCATTTCACGGAGAATACATGATGCTTAAAAGCCATGCTGATTTAGCGGTACTATGTGGTATGCCAAGAGAAAACACCTTTGTTCTTGAAAATGGTGAAGTTTTATCACTCTATAAAGGAGTTATAAAAAAAGATAAAAGTATACAAGCAGGAGATGTATATGTAGACGGTAATCGTATTGGTGAGATTGGTAATGCAGTTATGAGAGAAAGAAAAATCATGTCTAGTGATGGAATTGTAGTTGTAATTGCAAATATAGATACACAAAATAAAAAATTAGTAATGTCAACTAACATTACAACTAGAGGGTTTGTGCTTATACAAGAAAATATAGAATTATTAAAAGAAATCGAAGTTGAAGCAAATAATATAATAAATAACAAATTAAAAATTAACTGTATATTTAGTGAAATTAAATCTGAGTTAATTACTAATCTTGCTTCATTTATATATGAAAAAACCGGAAGATATCCAATAATATTACCTATAATAAATGATGTTAAAAAGACTAAATAGTCTTTTTTTCATAATTGATAATTATTTGATTAATATTTAAAAGAAATGTGCTATAATTAAACTGTAAGAAAAAGTGTATTATTTACAACAATTAGGAGGTTTTTATGAAAAATTTAAACATTAAAATTGGTATTTTGCCTAACCAGTTTTTAAAAGATGATGGAACATTCGATAAAGATGAGGCACTTAAATTATCAGGTAAAATTGCTGGTGTGTGTTATGACGAGGAAGGATTTAATCACATAAAAAATGAACCTGAAGAAAAAACTATAAAAAGAATTAACAGAACCATAACTAATGGGCATCACAGTGTGTACGACCACATAAATATTAATTTCAATTTACAAAATATACCTAAAATTTTAGCAATGGTACTAAATAATGAACATCAATATACAACAAGTGAAAAATCTGCAAGATATACACCTGTTGTAAGAGAAGAAGGCTCAATTATTACTGAAGATGAAGAAAAACTTTATAATAAATGGCTTGAGATATTTAAAGTAAAAATTAAAGAAAAATATGGTAATACATTAAGTGATTTTAAAATTAAAACACTCGCTCAAGAAAATGCAAGATATTTAGTAACTGTATTTATGCCAACACAAATGATTTACTCTACTTCATTAAGGCAAATAAATTATATTGCTTCTTGGATGCAGGATTATATAGAAGAGTTAAATATTAATGATTTATTTGAATTGAAAGTAGCATATTTTATGAGACAATTTATAGATGAATTATACAGATTAAAAGTACTAGATAAAAGGCTTATGGAAAATGAAAAACATAGAAAATTATCATTGTTTGGAAAAAATTTAGATAAGCGAATAGAATTTTTTGATTATGTCTACTCTACTACTTATAAAGGTTCACTAGCAGAACTTGCCCAAGGACAGAGACATAGAACTCTTGATTATCAAATGGAGATGTCAAATAAAAAAGAATACTTTATACCTCCAATAATTGAAGATGACCAAATGTTAGTCGATGAATGGCTTTGTGATATTGAAAAGGTTGGAAACGTTAATCCTCAAGGTGAACTTGTACTAATTCACGAATGTGGTAAATACGATAACTTTATTTTAAAATGTAAAGAAAGACTTTGTACAGGTGCGCAACTTGAGATAATGAGACAAACTAGAAATACTTTATTAAAATATAAAGATGCATTAGAAAAATCTAATAATCCTCTTGCTTTAGATATTGAAAAGTATTCTCATGGGGCGAGATGTACATTCCCTGATTTTGACTGTACTAACGACTGCAAATTTAAAGAAGGAAAAACTCTAAAGAGAAAGATTTAGAAAACTTAATTCTTTTTTTGTACATTCAACAATTAAATTAATAATATAAGTAGAAAAAAAATAAAATTTATTGTATAATTATTTAGGTGGTAGTATGGTTCAAATAAAATATCCAAATGGGATAAAAAAAGATAAAGTTAATCTAATGTCTCATTCAAATCGTGGAATGAACTTAGAAGCTGATTTAAACGATACTAATGAATACTACTTATATAACGATATAGCAATCATATATAAAAAACCTACACCTATCACTATAAATAAAGTTGATTATAAATCAAGGCGTGATGCAGTTATAAAAGAAGCTCACTTCATAGTACCATCCACTACTGATTACAATGGTATATATAAAGGAAAATACATAGACTTTGAAGCAAAAGAAACTAAAAGTACAACTAGTTTTCCACTAAATAATATACATAAACATCAAATAGAACACTTAAAAAGAATTTATAACCATGGTGGGATTGGATTTATAATAGTGAGATTTAATAAATTGAATAAAACATTTCTACTTTTTATAGAAGATTTATTATCTTTTTTAAAAAACAATACACGTGCATCTATACCCTATTCATATTTTGTTGAAAAAGGTTATATAATTAAAGAAGGATTAAATCCTAGATTAAATTATTTAAAAATTTTAGATAATAAAGGAGTTGTTTAAAAATGAATAAAATATTTAAAAAAATTAAAAAGATTTGGAGTAATGATTATAGAGATATATTAGTACCAATAGTTAGCTTACTTATTTTTGTATTAGCTATTCCAATAGTTGGTTTCGTAATAGCATTCATATTATTAATTTTTATAAATTTGATATACTATGCTATATTTCATTTTAAAGTTAAGAAAAAAGGTAAGAAAAAATTAACAAAAAAACAAAGAGATGTAATTGTACATAAAAGACTTAAAAAAATTTCTTTAGCTTTCCTTTGTTGCTTTATACTTGGTATTATTTCAATTATTGGTTTTTTTGCATACATAGTAATAAATGCTCCTGAATTTGATGAAAACTTATTATATGTATCAGAACCTTCTATAGTATTAGACAAAGATGGTAATGAAATTGCTAAACTTGGTACAGATAAAAGAGTTATTATTGGATATGATGAAATACCAGAAGTATTAATAGATGCAATTGTAGCTACCGAAGATTCAAGATTCTTCTCACATCATGGAGTTGACTGGGCAAGGTTTTTAAAAGCAACTGCATATCAATTAATTGGAAAATCCGAAGCTGGTGGAGCATCTACTTTAACAATGCAAGTATCTAAAAATGAATACACTAATAAAAATGACGAAGGTTTAGCTGGAATTATTAGAAAATTTACAGATGTATATGTTGCAACATTTATACTTGAAAAAAATTATACTAAAGAACAAATAATGGAATTTTATGTAAATTCGCAATGGCTTGCTAAAAATACAACAGGTGTTGAACAAACCGCACTAACATATTTTGGAAAAAGTGCGAAAGATTTAAACCTTTCTGAAGCTGCTATGATAGCTGGATTATTTCAAGCTCCAGGTAGATATGACCCATATGTAAACCCTGAAGCAACAGAAAAAAGAAGACAAACTGTATTAAATCTTATGTTAAGACATGGTTATATTACCAAAGATGAATATAATATTGCAAAAAAGATGACTGTAGACAAAATAGTAATACCAATAGAAGAAAGTTCATATTCTAGTAGTGCCCTTTCTGAATATCAAACATTTATAGATACGGTAGTTGAGGAAGTTCAAAAAAAGACTGATAAAAATCCATACACTACACCTATGATTATTCATACTACATTAAATACTAATTTCCAAGATTATTTAAATGATATTATGACTGGAGAATCATATAATTGGGAAAACGAATATGTAAAAGCTGGTATTGCAGTTGTAAATATTAAAGATGGTAGCGTAGCTGCTATAGGGGGACGTAGAGAGATTAATAATATAGATGAGTGGAATTATGCAACTGATGAAAAAAATCAAATTGGTTCAACAGCAAAACCTCTATATGATTATGGTCCTGCTATTGAATATAATAACTGGAGTTCTTATCAATTGGTTGTAGATGAACCTATTACCTACTCTGATGGTACAAAAATACAAAACTGGGATGGTAAATATGAAGGATTAGAAACAATAAGAGTTGCTCTTAGAGGTTCAAGAAACATTCCAGCACTTAAAACATTTAAGAAAAATGATAAGTCAAAGATAATTGATTTTGTTACAAATCTAGGACTTACACCTGAAATATATTCTTGTCCTGATGGATATGAGAAAAACAGTAAGAATAGTAAAGAATGCATAAATGAAGCTGACCCTAGTAAAATTATAATGGCTAATAAAGCTAATACTCTACACGAAGCTCATGCAATTGGAGGATATACTGGAGAATCCGCTCTCAATATGGCAGCTGCTTATGCCGCTTTTGGAAATAATGGTGTATATATAGAACCTTATACATTTACGAAAGTAGTTTTCCAAGATTCAAAAGAAGAATATATTAATGACATCGAAAAAACTAAAGCTATGAGTGAAGAAACTGCATACATAATATCTGATATGTTAGTTACTACTGCTCCTAATGCAATTGGTGGATATTACAATATAAATGGTGTTAAATATGCAGCTAAAACTGGTACTACTGATTATCCAGACTATATATATGATGATTATAAATTACCAAGTACTGCAGTTAACGACTTATGGGCAATAGGATTTAATACGGAATATGCAATAGGTGTATGGTATGGATATGATGATATATCTAATGAACACTGTAATAAATTTAATAGTGGACAACACACTAGATTATTCCAAGCAGTTGGTAAAAAAGTATTCACTAATAAAGCTTCATTTACTAAACCTAATGGTGTTGTTGAAATTGAGGTTGAAACGGGATGCCCTGATGCGATGCTTCCAAGTGAATTCACACCATCTAATTTAAGACAAACTGAATTATTTATTAAAGGTACTGAACCTACTTCAGTTTCACCAAGATTTGCTAAATTAAAAGATGTATCTAATTTAAAAGCAACTGTTAATGAAGGTAAAGTAACTATTACATGGGACAGTGTTAAAATGCCTGATATTAATACTGAAAGTTATTTAAGACAAATTTATTCAAAATTATTTGAAACTGATAATTATTTAAATTCTTATATATCTAGTAGAATTAATTATAATAATTCAAATATCGGCGTTATCGGTTATAATATATATTTAAAAGATGCATCTGGCAATCTAACATTGCTTGAATATGTAAGTAATAATACATATGAAACAACATTAGACGTTGCAGGCGATTATACATTTGTTGTAAAAACTGCATATTCAATATTCAAAAATAATATGAGTGATGGTAAGAGTGTTACAGTTAATATAACTTCAAGCTCTCCTAACATTCCTGAAGGTCCAATAGAACCAGAAGAACCAAAAGAACCCGTTGAACCTTCAAATCCACAATCTTAAAAAGAAGAAAGTTAAGCTTTCTTCTTTTCTTTACAAATACTCTTTAATTTACAATTCTCACATAATGGATTTTTTGCTTTACAATAATATCTACCAAATAAAACCATTTGATGATGCAATCTACATAATTTATCGTTAGGAAATTTTTTATTAAGTTTCTTTTCTATAACCAAAACATCATCGTTTTCTTTAGCTAAATTAAGTCTTTTACTTACTCTCGATACGTGAGTATCTACTGCTATGCAAGGTTCATTATATAAATTAGATAAAACAACATTAGTTGTCTTTCTACCTACCCCACTTAAACTTTCTAAATATTCTCTATCATTTGGTACAATACCGTTTTTATCTTTAAGTAAAGACTTAGATATTTTTATAACATTCTCTGCCTTTTTATTAAATGTTCCTATAGGTCTTATGATATTTATTACATCATTAATATCAGCATTACTAAGTTTTTCTAATGTATCATACTTTTTAAATAATACATCAGTTACCATGTTAACACGTTTATCTGTCGTTTGAGCACTAAGCATAACAGCTATTAATAGTTCATAATCTTTATTATAATTTAATTCACATTTAGGATTAGGAAACAATTCATCTAAATAATTAATTATCTCTCGCATCGTTTAACCAATCGTAATAATCATTTAATTCTTTACTTTTTTTATTAATATTTTTAAATTGTTTTCTATCCTTTTCCACATCTTCCTTAGTTTTAATACCCTTTTTACCCCATTCATATATTATTTTATCTATATACCTTAAGTTACTAACGCCATTATAAGTAGCTTCTTTTAAAGCAAGTATTATTAATTCTTCACTTGTTCCAGTATCTATCCAACCGTTTATTATTTCAAATTCCATAGGAGATAAAGTTCTTCCAAATTCAGTTTCAAATATTCCATATATATTTGATTCTTTTTCAGGTTCTACTTGTGTTAATGATAAAGCAAGTTTTTCATATAACAAATCTAAATTTAATACCTCACTTCTTACTTTATTATTGTTTTTTATTTCTATTTTTAATAGATTCTTTTCACATAGAGAATTTATCAATTCAAGTACATTATTAATTTTTATATCTAAGTCATTACTAATTTGTTTAGGATTATAGATATTGCTTGATTGATTAATTAAGTATATTATTACAATAAACTCACTATCAGTTATATTTAACTTTTTATAATTAAATAACAATTCTTTTGAAATTTGATAATTAATACTTTTTAACAATTCTATAACCTGACTCATAAAACCACCTAACTAAATTATATATTAAATATATAATGAAATCAAGAAAAAACTATGGTAAAATGCACAGTTCTTAATTATCTTTTATGTAGTTGTAGAAAGAACTACACGGAACGAATATAGATTTCTACCACCAGAACTATAGTCGGGTGCAAACACATTTGATTTAGGATAATTATATTTTCTTCCACGGACAGACCAAGGATATGCTTTGATAACTAAGCATCATAATATTTTGATTCGGGTGCTTGAGTATAATTTTCATTATTTGTTTCTACTCAAAAAAAAGAAATGCTTTACATTTCTTTACCTTTTATAATATCAAATGCTTTATTTACTTCTAAATCAAATTTAATATAATCTAAATTATCTCCATACTCTTTTTTTACTTCTTCTTTAGTCATATTATACTTAGTAGCAAGTTCATCTATTTTTTTATCTATTTCTTCTTCTGTAACTGTAATATTTTCTTGTTTTACTATTTCTTCTAATATTAATCTATTTCTAATTCTTCTTTCTGCTCCTTCTTTATATTTTTCCTTTAATTCCTCTTTATTTGAATTTGAATATTTATAGAATTGTTCTAAAGATATTCCTTGCATTGAAAGCTGTTCTCCAAAATGCTCTACCATTCTTTCTTGTTCATCATTAATCATTGTATAAGGTATGTCTATTTCAGTAGTTTTTGCTATTTCATCAAGTAAATCTTCAATGTATTTATCTTCTGCTTTTGCATCTTTACCAGCTTTAATATTCTCTTTTACTTGTGCTTCTAAAGCCTCTTTTGTATCTATTCCATCCATACCTAAGTCTTCAAAGAATTCTTTATCAAGTTCAGGTATTTTAACTTCTTTAACTTCATTAACTTTAACTTTAAATACTACAGGAGCACCCTTTAAATTTTCTGCATAATAATCTTCTGGAAATGTTACATTGATATCCTTTTCTTCTCCTGCTTTCATACCTATTAATTGTTCTTCAAATCCAGGTATGAATGTATTAGAACCTATTTCAAGTGAATAATTTTCACCCTTTCCACCTTCAAATGCAACTCCATCTTTAAATCCTTCAAAATCGATTATAGCAATATCACCATTTTCAACTTTTCCTTCTTTTACTATATTCTCTTTGTAGTGTTCTCTCATGTGATTTACTGCATCTTCTATTTCTTCTTTAGAAACTGATACTTTTTCTTTCTTTACATTAAGCCCTTTATATTTACCTAATTTAACCTCTGGTTTAGTTGTAATAGTAAATACATACTCAATATATTTTTCATCTATAGATTTAATATCTAAAACTGGTTGAGCAACAACCTGCAAATCTTTAGTCTCTTCTAACATTTTATTATAAGCATCCTCAATGCAATAGTTAGAAGCATCCATATATAGTGACTCTATACCATAATTTTTAATAAATATATTTTTAGGTGCTTTACCTGGTCTAAACCCTGGTATTTTTGCTTTTGCATTTGCTTTCTTAAAAGCTTTATCTAAAGCTTTTTCCCATTTTTCCCCTTCTATTTTTATAACTATTTCTTTTAAATTCTTATTTTCTTCCATAATTTCCTCCAATACTTATATAGTATATAATAAATTTTAAATTTTAGCAAGAAAAATAAGAGCTAATCTCTTAATTTTCTTATTTGTTCTTCATAATTACCTTTAGTAATAAAACTACCTACTACACACATATCCACTTTATCACATTTTTTTATAGTTTGATTATTTATACCACCATCTATTTCAATTATATAATTATAATTTTTTTTCTGTCTTAATGTATATAACTGCTCTACTTTCCTTAAACTATCCTCGATAAATGTCTGACCACCTCTACCAGGTTCTACACTCATAACAAGTATTAAATCTAAATAGTCTAAATAATCTATTATTTCAGATACCTCAGTAGAAGGTTTAATAGACATTCCAACTTTAATATTTAAATCTTTTATATAATTAATCACACTACTAACTTCACTTACAGCTTCAAAGTGAAATGTTATATAATCAGGTTTTAATTTAGAAAATTCATCTATATATTTTTTTACATCACTTACCATTAAATGTACATCTTTAGGTTTAGTAGTATATTTAATTATGTCATAAAATTCTTCATAAGTATAAGTCTTATTTTCTACAAATATTCCATCCATTACATCTAAATGAATATAATCTACATCAAGCATATCGAGTTTTGTCAATTCCTCACATTTAGGCTCTTTTATATCAAGAAAGGATGCCGAAATTTTCATAAATCACCTTTTTCTATAAATTTTAAATAATTTTCGTATCTACTTTTTAATATGTTAGAATTTTTAACATTTTCTTTTATTCCACATTTTAATTCATCTTTATGCATACAATCTCTATATTCACAATCATCTTTATATTTATCAAATTCTATAAATGAATCTCTAATATCACTAATATTCATATTTTTTAAATCTATACTAGAAAATCCAGGAGTATCTGCTATAAGTCCACCTAAAACTTCTAAAAGTTCAGTGTGCCTAGTCGTATGCTTTCCACGACCTAAAGCAGTAGAAACTTCTCCTATTTCAAGATTTAATGAACTATCCAATCTATTTAATAAAGAACTTTTCCCAGAACCACTCTGTCCAGCAAATACCGTTACTTTATCTTTAAATATATCTTTTAAATTAGAATCTGTATTAGCATAAACTTCATAACCTATTTTTTTATAATAATCCATAATATTTTTAATATTATTTAATTCAACATTATTTAATAAATCTAACTTTGTAAAGCATATTACAGGTTTTACATTATTAAATTCTATTATAGTAATTAACTTATCTAATAAATTAGAAGAAAAATTTGGTATTTTAACACTTGTAACTATTAATACTTGGTCTATATTAGCTACACTTGGTCTTTCTAATTCATTTTTTCTTTTAAGTATTTCAAGTATATAATTATTCTGTGTATCAATTACTACATTATCCCCAACTAGAGGATTTACCCCCTGATTTCTAAATTTACCACGTGCTTTACATATATAAATTTTATCATTTACTTTAACTGTATAATCATTACTTATCTGTTTTATTATTTTTCCAATCATACTATTCTTCTACTTCATCATCAGTATTAGGTGATTCTTCTTTACTATTAGTCGCTATAGTAATTGTAAGTGTTGTACCACTTCTAACTTCATCACCAACACTCCTTGATTGCAAAATTATATCTCCTTCATTAAAATTATTGTCTACTTCTTCTTTAAACGTACATGTTATTTTATTGTCATCACAAAATTGTTGTATTAAATCTTTTGTATAAGTTCCATCTGTAAAATCAGGATATACTGTAATTAATGTAGCATAAACAAGTTCAATAACACCATTAGTTTTTTGAAGTCTTTCGCCTTCTTTAACACTTTGAGAAATTATTGTATTTTCCTCTATATTATCATCTTTTGTAACTTTTTTAGGAGTTGTTACTACTCTTATTCCAAGACTTTCTAATTCAGCTTTAACTGTATCTACTTTTTTCTTTGTATAATTTTCTACTTCTATTGTATCATCAAAAGATGATATTGTAACTGTAACGGTATTTCCTTCTTTTATCTTCGTTCCTGATTTTGGACTTGTTTTTATTACTACATCTTCTTCATAATCAGGGTCAAACACATAATCAACTTTACAAATAAGAGATGCTTTTTCTATTGTTTTACATGCCTCTTTTTCAGTCAATCCACTTAAATTATCAGGCACATATACATCTTTAGTTTTATCTATGCTAAGAACAAAAATAAATATTAATCCAATTATTACAATCGTAACACATACTATTCCCGCTACTGCTAAAGCTATATTTAATTTTTTATCACCTTTTTCAGCATCATCTAACTCTTTTACTTGATTTTTTATTTCTCTTGATTCTAGTTTAGTAATTGTTTTAGTATTTTCTATATTATGTTCTGGATACTTATAAACTAATCTTTTCTCTTCAAATCTTAAAGGGTCCAAACAAGTTTTTAAGTCTTCATACATTTCAGATACTGAATCATATCTATTTTTAGGATTTTTTGCTGCTGCCTTTAATATAATATTTTCTACACTTTGTGGGATTGAAGGATTTATTTTACAAACACTAGGTATTTGGTCCCTCATATGTTTTATAGCTATTTCAACTGCATTATCACCTTTAAAAGGAACTGTACCAGTTAAAAGTTCAAACATGAGTATTCCAAGCGAATATATATCACTTTTAATAGTAGAACCACTACCACTTGCCTGTTCTGGAGGTAGATAGTGTACGCTACCCATAACTGAATTAGTTTGAGTAAGTTCATTACTATTTAGTGCCATAGCAATACCAAAATCAGTTATTTTAACTCTACCATCCTCTAAAATCATTACATTTTGAGGTTTAATATCTCTATGAATTATATAACTATCATGTGCACATGCAATACCACTTGTAAGTTGAAGCATTATATCTATAGCTTCAGTTAAATTTAAAGCACCTCTTTTTTTAATTAAACTTTTTAAAGTTTTACCATCTACATATTCCATAACGATAAAATATTTACCGTTATCTTCTCCTACATCGTACATTTCAACTATGTTAGGGTGTCTTAGAGAACTTGCAGCATTTGCTTCTCTTTGAAATCTTCTTATAAACTTTTCATCTTCAGCTAAATCTCCTCTAAGCACTTTTACTGCTACTTCACGTTCAAGTATAGTATCCCAAGCTAAATATACGTTAGCCATTCCACCTTCCCCAATGGACCTAATGATTTTATATCTATTATCTATAAGCTCACCTTTATTAATCATGTATACCCTCCTTAACTAAATAAGCAATCGATATGTTATCATTACCCCCACGATTATTAGCCTTAAAGACTAATTTTTCTAACTTTTCTTTTAAAGTAGAATCTTCACTTAATACCTTAGCTATTTGTGTATCATCAAGCATATTAGTAAGTCCATCACTACATAGGAATATTCCATCTATATTAAGTTCTACATTAAATATATCCATCTCTACATTAGTACTACTTCCAAGAGCTTTCATAAGTACATTTTTCTTTGGATGATTACGTGCTTCTTCTTCTGTTAATTCTCCACTTTTAACAAGCAAGTTTACTAATGTATGGTCAACGGTTATCTTATAAAGTTTAGAATTTTTATAAATATATCCTGATGAATCTCCAATATTACCTATAAGTAAGAATGATGGTGTTAGTACCGCAAGTACTACTGTAGTTCCCATTCCAAGACTTTCTTTATGTTCACCAACATACTTAAATATTTCCATATTGGCTTCACTGACTGTACTTTGTATCCAGTTTATAGCGTCTTCTTTATTACCTACACTACTTATACTTTTAAATCTATCACAGATTAAATTAAGTGCGATATGGGATGCGACCTCTCCATCTTTATGTCCTCCCATACCATCGGCAACTATAAGTAATTTCTCACCATTTACATTCTCTACAATAGATACTGCATCTTCGTTTCTTTCTCTAACCTTACCGGTATCTGTTATATAGTAAAAGTCCATATTACACCTCCTCATAGTGTGAGCGCAACTGCCCACAAGCTGCATTAACTTTGCTTCCAAATTCTCTTCTTATTGTAACTTGTATACCATTTTTCTTTAATACATCAAAGAATTTCATAATAGTATCTTTACTACTTTTCTTATATTCTATATGACTTGTTTCATTATATGGTATTAAGTTTACATATGCATTAAGTCCTTTAAGTAGCTGACTTAACTCTATCGCACACTCTACTGTATCATTCACACCTTTTAACATTATATATTCAAATGTAACTCTTCTATTAGTTTTAGCTATGTATTCCTTTATAGCAGCTATAATATCTTCAATAGGATATACTTTGTTTATGTTCATGATACTACTTCTTATTTCGTTATTTGGTGCGTGCAGACTTATTGCAAGATTAACCTGTTTATCAAAATTAGTAAATTCTTTTATTTTTGGAACTATTCCACATGTCGATACAGTTATATGGCGTGAGCCTATATCTATACCTTTACCACTATTTACTATATCTATAAAATCTATTACATTATCATAGTTATCAAAAGGTTCTCCTATACCCATTAAAACTATATGGGAAATACGTTTATTTATATCACTTTCAACCATAAGTATTTGAGTTACCATCTCATATACTTCAAGATTTCTAACTTTTTTACGTCTACCACTTTCACAGAATCTACAACCCATATTACATCCTACTTGAGTTGAAATACAAATACTAAGACCGTAATCATGATTCATTAAAACTGCTTCTATAGTGTTTCCATCTTTAAGTTTAAATAAGTATTTTATAACATCTACATCTTCTAGTTTTTTTATTATTTCTAACTTTTCAAAGTAAAAGTCTTTTTTTAACTCGTTTATAGTTTCTTTTGATACATTTTTCATATCATCAAAACTATTAACTCTTTTTTTATATACCCACTCAAACACTTGAGTTGCTTTGAATTTCTTATCGTTTTTATCTATAAAATATTTTTCTAATTTTTCTAATGTCATTCCATATATATTCTGCATATTTACACCTATACTAATTATATCAAAAATACGCAAAAAATAATAGAACATTCTATTATTTTTATAACTTTTATGTTAAATGTGTCTATTTTTAGTTTATAATTCTTCTTTAATACCACTTATAAAATTTGAAATAATATCATTTAATTGTTTTATACACAAACTCATATTTATTTTATTTATCATATTGCTTGTTCCAAATTCATTGTACTTAGAGCAAACACGACCTCTGC
>CANRDA010000085.1 GCA_947629285.1 uncultured Bacilli bacterium | reverse complement strand
CAACATCAAGTACAGATTATGCAAAATTCACAAGTAAACCAGAATCAAAATATTTTGATGCATATACTGATACAGATAAAACTAATGTTGCATATAAAGGACATGCTTTAGTGGAAACAAGTGGCTGGTACGGAGATTACGCTTACTTTGTTTCCACTAGCGGTCCCTGGTTCATACGCGGGGGCGTCTATGCCGATACGTCCAATGCGGGCGTGTTCAACTTCGACTACAACGGTGGTTATAGAGACAGCGGCTATTCGTTCCGTGTTGTTTTCGCCCTAACTACGTAAAATCAATTCTTTAAAAATTAATTAAGCCTTATTAGCTTATATAGTCTAATGAGGTTTTATTATACTTTGATTATTAATCTTTACTTTATTATAATTTACATGCTATAATTAAGATGGTGATTGTATGAAGTATGATTTAATAGTAGTTGGAATGGGTCCAAGTGCAGTTTTTTTAGCTTATGAATTAATACAGCTAAATAAAGGTAAAAATGTTTTATTAATAGACCAAGGAAAACCTGTAGAAAAAAGAACTTGTCCAATGGAAAAAGTAGGGAAATGTGTAGGCTGTAAACCATATTGTAATATTACTTGTGGTTTTAGTGGTGCAGGTGCATTTTCAGATGGAAAACTTAATTCTTACCACCTATCATTAAAGGATAAAGATGGAAGTATTTATCTTGGTGGGAATGATGGAGGATATTTTAAAAAATATATGACTGAAAGTGAAATATGTGATTTACTTACATATACTGATAATATTTATTTAAAATTTGGAGCTGACCCCAAACTTCATGGAACAGAGCATATTGATGAAATAAAAGAATTACAAGCAAAAGCAAGTAAACAAAATTTAACTTTAGTATCTTATCCTATAAGACATTTAGGAACAGAGAAAGCTCATATACTATATGGAAAATTAGAAAAATATTTAAAAGATAACCATATAAATCTTTTATATGAAACTGAGGTTAAAGATTTAATGATAGAAAATAATAAAGTTATTGGAGTTAAGATTCATAATTTAACAAATGATAAGTATGAAGATATATATAGTGATAAAGTAGTACTTGCTGTAGGTAGAAAGGGTGCGTCATGGCTTAGTGATATATGTACGAAAAACAAAATTAAAACTAAGATTGGAAGTGTAGATATAGGTATTCGTTATGAACTTCCTGATAAAGTTATGTCTAAGATAAATGAATATATGTATGAGGGAAAATTTATCGGTAGACCTTTTCCATATAGAGATAAAGTTAGAACATTCTGTCAAAATCCAAGTGGTTTTGTATCAGCTGAAGTATATGATAATGGATTAACACTTGTAAATGGACATTCATATAAAGATAAAAAAAGTACTAATACAAATTTAGCAATATTAGTTTCTCATCACTTTACTTATCCTTTTGATAAACCTATAGAATATGGAGAAAATGTCGCACAAAATTTAAATAGACTTGGTGGCAATGCGATAATGGTACAAAGATTAGGCGATATTTATAGGGGTAGAAGGACATGGGAAGAAGATTTAAAAAATAATTCTGTACAGCCTACATTAAAAGGTGCGGTTGCGGGAGATTTAACTTATGGACTAGGGTATAGAACAATGACTGATATACTTGAATTTATTAAAGATGTGGATAAAGTAGTTGAAGGATTTGCAAACCCAGATAATTTACTATATGGTCCTGAGATAAAATTTTATAGTAATGAAGTTGTATTAGATAAAAATTTTATGACTAGTATAGATGGTTTGTATTCAATAGGAGATGGTGGTGGTTTAACCACTGGACTTATGATGGCATCATGTGCAGGTGTAAAAATGGCTAGAATTTTATCACAAAATAAGTAATAATTTCTACATAATTCTTAATTATAATACTTTATAATATAATTGGTGAATAAAATGTATTACTTATTTATAATAAAAGATAATTTCTTTAAAAATAATAGTGAATATTTATATGAAATACTTTATAAACTTAAAAATATGCATAAAGAAAATTATAATTATGGAATTAGTTTATACTATAGTATTTGTAATTTATTTACTAAAGAAGCATTAAAAAATTATGTTAAATCTAAAACAAATTTAAAACAAATAAATAATAAATTTTATTTAGATAAGTATAATTATTTTGAAATACGTAAAAGCTGTTGTGTGATAAATAATGATAAATATTTAAGAGAAATATTATGTATATTTTATATATATAATAAAAATATATTTGTATGTAATTTTGATACACACGAATATTTTTGGTTAAAAGATAAATTTAAATAATATTGAAAAATATATTATTATATAGTAAAATATATTTATGAAAGGAAGATAATATGGATATTTTATATATTTTAATAGGATTAGTTATAGGAGTAATATTGGGATTTTTCTTAGCAAGATTTTATATGAAAAAATATTTAAAGAAGAATCCACCTATAAATGAACAAATGATAAAAGCTATGATGATGCAGATGGGAAGAACACCTAGCCAAAAACAAGTAAATCAAATGATGAAAGCTATGTCAAAATATATGTAAAATCAAGGATTTTACTTTTTTTTTAATGTGTGATATAATATCACTTGTTTAAAAAGAAGGAAGGAATTATGAAAAAGTTTATAAGTAAGCAAAAGAACTGTTTTTTAACTTTACTTAGTTTAATAATCGTATGTGAACTTTTGCTTAAAATAAATAATAGAATTTTTCAAGCTATGGGTATTGTTTTAACACCTTTTATAGCACTATTGGTATTCTTATTGATTAGAAATGACCAAAAAAAATTAACAAAATAAAAAGAGGATTTCCTCTTTTTATTTGTATAATTCTAATTTTAAGTTTTCAAGATTTTGATTTAATAATGCGATATAATCATTTTTTTCTACATTTACATCTTGTAAATTTGTCATAGTATATAATTCTAATGTTTCAATACCAGTATTTTCTATAAATTCGTTTATTGTTTCATTATCTTCTTTATATTTTATAAATAGATAATCACAAGTGCCATTTTTTATTAATTCTTTAGCATAATTTATAGTTTTATCTTTAGCAGTATCAGGGTCAATAGATATTACAGTAGCGCCATATTTTTCTAAGAACTTAAATGCATCATCACTTACTATTATTGTAGTACTTGAAGCATTACTTATAGTGGAATAGTACTGTCCATCTATAGCAGTTAATTTTATCTTTAAATTATTATAGTTTTCATTAATTTCATTAATTAAAACTTTTGATGTTATATATTCACTAAATCCTTTTTTTGCATTATTAGCTATAGTTAATAAATTATTTGGGTCTAACCACAATTCTTCAATTGAATATTCATATGGTATTTTATCGGTAACATTTATAATTTTTAGATTTTCATTATTTTCTTTCATTAATTTTACATGATTTTTTTCATCGGTATTTCCATTAAAAATAAATAAATCGACATCACTATATTGACTTAATAAAACATCAGTTACTTCAAAATCAATTATTTCATCATCTTTAGGATATATACTAGATATAGTACTATGCTCACCATATAGTGAATTTACTACATATTCAATAGGGTATGATGATGTTAATATACTAATATTATCCATAGAATCATTATCAAAACAGCCTGTTAAACTAAATAATACAATTAGACAAAATAAAATTTTAATTTTTTTCATAAATCTCCTCCTTAATTAAAGGGTCATATCCACCTTTACTTATTGGATTGCACCTTATTATTCTTTTAATCCCTAATATTACACCTTTAAAACTACCAAATTCTTTTATTGCTTCAATAGTATAGTTAGAACAAGTTGGTATAAATTTGCAATTATCGTGTACTCTTAAAGGCAACATTTGATATACTTTAATCATTCCTATTAGTATGTATTTCATAGCAACACCACCCTTATTATACTAAAAAATATATAAAAAGTAAAATAAGAATTTCTATTTTTATACATTTCATGATATAATGTTATGGGTGGTATGAATGGAATTATTAGAAAAATTAGAAATCCCCTATAAAAATGTTAAACTTTATGAGACTGCTTTAACTCATACAAGTTATGCAAATGAAAATGGAGTAAAAAGTTATGAAAGGCTTGAATATTTAGGAGATGCAGTATTAGAACTTGTAGTAAGTGAATATTTATATAAAAACACTGAATATGAGGAAGGAAAGATGACTAAATATAGAAGTCATTACGTATGTGAGAATGCTAATTTTGAATATTCTACAAGACTTGGATTGAATGAATATTTAAAACTTGGTCATGGTGAGGAAGAAAGAGGAGGAAAGTATAGAAAAGCTATAGTAGCTGATATATTTGAATCTTTTGTAGGTGCTATATATTTAGATTTAGGATATGATGAAGTAAAAAAGTTCATATATAAACACGTTATTCCATTAATAGAGGATAAGACTATCGATTTTTTTGATGATTATAAATCAGTATTACAAGAATTAGTTCAAACGGATAAAAAAAGCTTAGAGTATGTTATAGTAGATGAATCAGGTCCTGCACATGATAAGACTTTTACAGTAGAAGTAAAAATAGATAATATTGTGTATGGAAAGGGAACCGCACATAGCAAAAAGGAAGCAGAACAATTGGCAGCATTTGATGCTTTAAAAAAGTCACAAAACGGAGATTAAATGATAAAACAGATATTTGATTTAATAAAAGAAGAAGCAAAAAAAAGTAATATAACACTAATAGAAGATTCCTATGAAATTCCTGTTAGAGTAGGTTTTAATGTAGTAGAATCACATCTTAGAGATGATATACCTAATTTTCATATACAAAATCAAGATGAATTTTATAAATTATTAAATAAATACGTATTTGATGCACTTAATTTTTATGAATTAGAAAATAATTACAATAATATAAAAAAAGTGCTTACATATATGTGGTCTAACATAACTGATGTTGAGATGAAATTTCTTGAAAGATATGTAGAAAAATATATTAATTTTATTAATGATAATTCATTAAAAAATAAAAATGGAATTAAAATGACATCTTTAGGATTACTTGAATATAGTGTTGCAAAACAATCGATTAAGCAAGAAACACCGTATTGTTTTAAAGCTTACTTCAAGGATTTGGATAGTGGTTTTTTATATGCACTTCCGCGGATTAGTTTTGGCATAAGTAATGGTGTTTGTTATATATATGCTATTCAAAATAAAGACAGTAAAGTTAATATAGACCCTACATATAACTTAAAAATTAAAACCGCATTTAAAACGATTAATAGTAGTATAAAAAAATATAGAAATGTAACTCCATCATTTGTAGTTGCCTTAACACTCTTTTTATCGTTTCTGAACGAAAATAATTTATTTAAAATTAAAGTAGAAAGCCCATTACCTATAAGACATTTAAATAGAAAATTAGTCACAGACTATAGAATAGAATTTGAAACTAAAAGAGCTGTATTAAAAGAAGATACACTTGAAACATTTAAAAAAGAATTAATAGATAAAAGAATATTAAATGACCAAAATTCTACTAAAAAATTTACTGAATGTTTTAGTAGGTTAAAGCTTCATTTTGATAATGTGTTTTTATCTAAATGTGATATAGATGATGGGATATTTTTAGAAGTTATGAATTTGCAAACAAAATATAGTTTGCTTAAGGAAATAATAGAAGTACCAAATATTAATAAAGAAAGGATGAGATGATATGGGAAGATTTCCAAACATAGCTGCTGCTAAAGCTAAGACTGGTGCGGCAAAAGGAAAATTATATGGTATGTATGCTAAAGAAATTTATCAAGCAGCAAAAAATGGAGGTGTTACTCCAGAAGGGAATCCTAGCTTAAAGAGATTGATAGAAAAAGCAAAAAAAGAACAAGTTCCTTCTGATGTAATTAAAAGAGCTATAGATAAAGTAAATAGTGGAGCTAAAGAAGACTATCAAACACTTACTTATGAAATATTCGGACCAGGAGGTTCTACATTAATGGTTGAATGCTTAACCGATAATGTAAATAGAAGTGTAAGTGATGTTAGAGCTGTCGTAAATAAATGTCATGTAAAAATGGGTGCGATGGGTAGTGTAGCTTATATGTATGATAATCTATGTATAGTAGGATTTAACGGACTTACTGAGGATGAAGTTATGAATGCCTTAATTGAAAACAATATAGATTTTGTGGATATTGAGGTGAATGGAGATAATACATTAATATATGGTAATCCTAATGATTTATATAAAATAAAAGAAGCCATTACAAGTGTTAAGAATGTAGAGTTTACTGTAGATGAAATATCACTTCTTCCAAAGGATAGAATTACTTTATCAGGCGAAGATTTAGAAATATTTAACAAATTAATTACTATGTTAGATGAAGTAGATGATGTTCAAAATTTGTACCACAATGTAGAATTATAGTACTAAATATTTCATATATTTAATTAAGTTAACCAAAAATGGTTGACAAAGTAACAAAAAGCTGATACACTTATTAAAGTGATTGGAGGTGCTTTATGGCAGTTAAAATTAGATTAAAAAGAATGGGAGCAAAGAAAAGACCATTTTATCGTATTGTTGTTGCAGATTCTAGGTATCCTAGAGATGGAAGATTTATAGAAGAAATAGGATATTATAATCCTATTGAAAATCCAACAGTTGTTAAAATTGACAAAGATTTAGCAAAAAAATGGATTAACAATGGTGCAACTCCTACTGATACTGTTAGAAATCTTTTAAGTAAAGAAGGAATATTAAAAGAACTTCATGATGAAAAGATGACTAAAAAATCAAACTAAGGAAAGTTGGTGTATTATGGAATTAGTAAATTTAACGGAATATTTAGTTAAGGAATTATTACCTGATGTAGAAGATTTGACTGTTGAAAATATTGAAACTGAAGGTGATATTGTTATTCAAGTATTAGTTCCAAATGAATATATGAGTAGAATAATTGGCAAAGGTGGGGTTGTAGCAAATTCAATCCGTACTATTGTACAAGCTGCTGCATATACTAGGAAACTAGGAAGAGTCAGAATTAATATAGATTCTAAATAATAGTTGGAGTAATCCAATTTTTATTTATATTTAAAAATTTTGTTGTATTTAATTGTATATTATATTATAATAATATATAGGGTGATAGAATGAAACAAAGAGTAATAAGTGCTTTAGTAGTATTTATGATATTTATACCTATATTTATAATAGGAGGCATAGTTTTTGATATTGCTTTTTATATCTTAACTTTATTAGGATTAAGAGAATTTATGAAAGTTAGAGAAAAAGAAAAACGATATCCTGATTTTATAAGACTAATATCATACTTAGTAATAACCCTTTTATATTTTTCTACTACTATTAAGAACAATTTAACATTCTCTTTGGATTATAGAGTAATTTCAGGTTTGTTTTTAACTGTTTTACTACCTGTACTTTTGTATCACGATGAGAAAGTTTATAGTGTTAAAGACGCATTTTATTTACTAGGGGGAGTATTTTTTTTAGGATTTTCTATGTCTTTATTCCACCTATATAGAAGTATGGGACTAAGTTTAATAATATATTTATTTTTAATAACTATAATAACGGATTCTTATGCCTATTTTACTGGTATGTTAATAGGTAAAAATAAATTATTAGAAGAAATTTCTCCTAAAAAGACCTGGGAGGGTACAATAGGAGGTAGCTTAGTTGGGACCTTTGTATGTACCATTTACTATATTACAGTAATAAATCCTAATATTTCAATATATGAAATAACTTTAATAACTTTCTTTTTGACTCTTGTAGGTCAATTTGGTGATTTACTATTTTCTGCAATAAAAAGAGCATATAAAGTAAAAGATTTTTCAAATATAATGCCAGGTCATGGTGGAGTATTAGATAGACTTGATAGTATTATATTTGTAATGCTTGCATTTACTTTTTTCTTAAAATTAATTTGAGGTGATTAAATGACAATTATATATTTTGTACTTATACTTGGAATTACAGTGTTTATACACGAACTTGGGCATTTTATGTTTGCTAAAAAGTTTGGAGTTTACGTATATGAATTTTCAATAGGTATGGGTCCAAAACTGTTTAAATTTAAAAGAAAAAATGATGAGACTGATTACTGTATTAGACTTCTTCCAATAGGTGGATTTGTTCAAATGGCTGGTGAAGAAGTAGAGGTTGATGAGAAAATACCTGAAAATAAAAGACTTCAATCTAAACCTGCATATCAAAGATTATTAATTATGATTGCTGGAGTTATGATGAACTTTATACTTGGTATAGTTTTATATTTCTTTATAGGGCTATTTAATACAGTTTCACTTGATAACGTGTATGTAACAGAAAGTTCTATAAATGGACTTAGTGAATCAGATAAGATAGTTGCAGTTAATGGTAACTTTGTAAATAATTATGATAAATTAGCGCTCGAGATGACTGTTGCAGGGGATAAAGATTTTACCATTACAGTTAAAACTAAAGATGGAAGTAAGAAAGAATTTAATGTAAATCCTATTGGTGTTGGTGAAAGTAACCTTATCTATGGTAAGGATTATGGATTTTCAGTAGATAATTTAGATATAACTGAATCAAGTATTCAAAATATAAATAAAGGCGATATCATTACTATGGTAAATGGTGTAGAGGTACTTGATTATACATCATTGCTTGGTGAACTTGAAAAAGTAACTGATTCTGAGTTAACACTCACTTTAACTGATAAAAATAATGAAGTTAAGGATGTTAAGGTAGATGTAAAGGATAATAAAAAAGATACATTACAAGGATATAATTATGGATTCTATATAAAAGGTAAAGAGAGTAAAGGATTTTTAACTGCAATTAAATATGCATTTTCTAAATTCTTTAGTACAATAGAACAGATGATATTTACAGTATTTTATCTTATAACAGGTAAGATTAGTTTAGGTATGTTATCTGGACCTGTTGGAATATATAGTGTAATAAATATGTACGCACATTCCCAATTTTCAAACTTAGTCGCTTTATTATCACTTATTTGTATTAATGTAGGATTTATAAATATACTCCCACTACCTGCATTTGATGGAGGGCATGTACTATTTATAATAATAGAAAAGATTAAAGGTAGTAGAGTAGATCCTAAGATAGAAAATATGATACATAATATTGGGTTTATACTACTTATGATACTTATGGTTTTAGTAACTTATAACGATATTATTAAATTATTTTAGAGGTGTATATGTTAAAGTTAGAACACGTAACAAAATATTATGGAAATTTTAAAGCAGTAGATGATTTATCATTCGAGGTAGATAAAGGTGAAATATTTGGACTATTAGGAGTTAATGGAGCAGGTAAGACTACTACATTTAGAATGATTATGGGATTACTTGATAAAAGTAGTGGTAAAATCACACTTGATGATAAAAAAATAGATTATTCTGTTACAGATAATATAGGTTTTTTAACTGAAGAGCGAAGTTTACTTACTAAACTTACAGTTAAAGAACAAGCAATATATTTTGGTGCTTTAAAAGGAATGAGCGATGAAGATATATTAAGTAGACTTGATTACTTACTAGATAAGTTTGGAATTATGGAATATAAGGATAAAAAGATAAAAGAACTATCTAAAGGTAATCAACAAAAAATACAGTTTATAACAGCTATATTAAACGAACCTAAACTATTAATACTAGATGAACCATTCTCTGGACTTGACCCATTTAATATAGAGCTATTTAAAAGTGAAATATTAGATTTATCTAAAAAGGGTAGTATTATAATTTTTTCATCCCATAGGATGGAGCACGTCGAATTATTCTGTAAAAAGTTAGTAATACTTGTAAATGGTAAAACTGTACTTAAAGGGAACATAAAAGATATCAAAGAAAGTTATATGAAGAAAAATATAATTGTTAAAGGTGATATAGATTTAGATAAATTAAAAGAGATTAAGGGTGTTGAAAAGGTTATAGAAAAATCTGATGAATACGATGTAACGATATCTTCTAAAGATGTTGTAAAAGACGTATTTAAGTTTATATCAAAATATCCTAATATAACTAAGTTTGTAGTAGAAGAGCCAAGTTTAAATGAAATATTTATTTCAAAAGTAGGAGAGTCTTATGAGAAGTAAATTAAATTTTTTAATCAATGTAAGTCTAAAAAAGAAAATTAAGTCTAAGTGGTTTTTAGTTGCTAATATAATAGTCGCACTCTTACTTATTGCAGTAATAAATATAGATAGTATTATTACTTTATTTGGAGGAGATTTTAACTCTAAGCAAACTATTTATGTTTTAGATGAGACAAACTCTATATACGAAGGCTTTAAAAATAACTTAGAGATTTATGAGACTAATATATATGGAGAAGATAGTAATTTTTATGAAGTAGTATTAGCAGATAAATCTATAGATGAGTTAAAAGAATTAATACAAAATGAAGAGAATAATTCATTTATAATTCAAATATATTATGAAGATGGAGATATTAAATCTAAGTTAATATCATTATCTACAATGGATAGTTATGATTATCAGTTGATTTCAAGTGCGCTTAATACAACTACAAGTGTTTACTATTTAAATTCATTAGGACTTACTGAAGAAGAGTATCAAAAACTAATAAGTGGTGTTAGTATTGAAAGAGAAATAATTGATGAGTCTATATCTAGTGAAGATGAAGATGTAAGTATGATTATGACAACAGTATTTCCAATACTTATACTTCCATTCTTTATGTTAACTATATTTTTAGTTCAATTTATAGGTTCAGAAGTAAATGATGAAAAATCTACTAAGAGTATGGAAATTATTATATCTAATGTATCTCCGAAAACTCATTTTGCATCTAAAATAATATCTAATAATCTATTTATATTTATACAAGTTATACTTATTGTAATTTATGCATTTATAGGTATGGGAATTAGAAAATTAGTAGGTGGAGATACCATAATAAATGGTGTTGCTAGTGAGATTGGAAATGCGATAAATACTTTAAAGAGTGGAGTTATGGGAGATAAGTTAATACCTATTATAATATTTACTATTATATTAATGATTTTAACGTTTATTGCATACTCACTTATAGCTGGAATACTTGCTTCTATGACAACAAATACAGAGGATTACCAGCAGGTACAAGTGCCTATTATGTTTACTCTTTTACTTGGATATTACTTAGCAATTATGGCAGGTATGTTTAAAGGGTCATTAATAATTAAGATATTATCTTTTGTACCGCTTATTTCTGCTATTTTATCTCCATCTTTATTAGTACTAGGTCAAATAGGAATATTCGAAGTAATAATATCTACTATTATTATGATAGTTACTATATATTTATTAGTAAAGTATGGTCTTAGAATTTATAAGGTAGGTATACTTAATTATTCTTCTAGTGGTATGTGGAAGAAGATATTTAGTTCACTAAAGAACAAGTAATTGTTCTTTTTTGATAAGCAATACTTTTGGCTTAACACACTTGGATTCACTTATATACGAAAAAAACCATTTAAAATGGTTTCTAATTTCAAAATATGGTGACCGGTACGGGAATTTGACCCATATATAATAATCTGGAAAGGATTACGTGCAATTTACTAGTAAAAGTTTTCGTAGTAATAATTACTTTGTGTTGTATGATTCTAATGATGAGATAATTTGCTATTTTAATAATTTCGATGAGTTATTGAAATACGTTAATTACAGGTTAAGTGATTTAGTACATGAATACAATAGAAATAATACAAATGTAATTTCTATTATTATTGATAATAAGAAATATAAATTAGCTACTTTTTGTTAATTTATATAAAGCAAGTATGAATTAATTCTTGCTTTTTTTATAAATTTTTAATTTTTTACGGAAGTATAAAAATTTTGTTTTATTATTTATTTAGGGCATAGTCATGAATGTGTCCTAAACTACTCTAAATTTTTGGAGTAGTAAAGGAGTAGTTATGAAAAAAAGAAAATTAGATAAACATCCTTATGTAGTAGTTTCTTATTTAGGTAGTGATAAAGCAATGCTATGGCCTTATCTTGAGGCACAGGAATTTAGTACTATGGATTTATCTGATAGTGTTATTTATTTAACTGATAAAGAACGTTATATAATTGAAGAAGTATTAAGAGAAGAGAGGAAAAAAAATGGATAATAAGTTAAATATTTTATTATTAAATTTACAAAAAGTTAGTTTTAAAAATGATAATACTGGTGAAGTAACTGTAATGACAAAGATTGTATATGGTATAGATTTACCAAAAGTTGATGGTTTTAGTGGTTATTCAATATTAGAGAGTTATGCAAAAGAAAGTGCTTTTGCAGATTTAGATAAGTATCTAAGAAAGGTACAACAGGCTACTGTTTCGTATAGACCTACTTCTAATGGTGTTAAATACGTTATAACTAAAATAAATGATTTTCCTGTTAAATAATTCATTTTATTAATTTATTTTAAAAAATGGTAAAAACGGATTTTTTGTGAATTCAATCTCACTACCTACTTTCCGTTTTTATATATAAGATTAAAGGGGGTTTAAAATATGGAACCAGTCACTGTAGATGGTTTGCTAGGCGCTGCTTCAGGTGTATTAGATTGGTTGATTAAATCAGCTGGCACGATTTGTGACTTTATGTTATCGAATCCACTAGTAATGGTATTTATTTCAATCAGCCTTGCATTTGTAGGATTTAGAGTTGTTGCTCGTGTAATTCACAGATAATAACTCAAAGGGGGAAACTTTTTGAGTTTCCCCTTAATTGTTTTTGGAGGTTTATATGTTTTATATATTTGTTATATTTTTAATTATTTTTTTGATTTTTTATTTTAGAAAAAGAGGTAATAAAAATGTATGAGGTTGAATTGTTGAATTTAATTACAAATGATATTTTTATTAAGAAGTTTAATTCTTATAACTTAATGAAGAAATTTGTTAATAAAGTAAATTTTTCTAATAAATTGAAATTATTATCTATAACAGATAATAGTTATCTATATGATTGAGGTGTAAATTATGGTTAATTTAATTTTAGGAATATCATTGACACTTAATGTAGTAATGATAATAGGAATATTTTTATATTTAAAAGTAAAAGTTTTAGGTATAAATAAGGTAAAAAAAGAATTAGAGAGTAAATTTATAAATGATGATGACTTAGATTCAATGTTAAGTAATTTATAGTAGGAGAGTGATATAGTGAGTATTTTACAAGCAAAATATAAAGCACATAGATTAGTAAATTCTATATTTTATATAATAATATTTTTTGTAGGTTTTATTTTAGGTTTTTTATCTAAAAATATAGGTGGTGTTTTATGAATAAATTTAAATATTTATTATTTACTATTCCATTTTTATTTATTTTTATTACTAATATTAGTGCTTATACTGCTGAGACATACTATCTCAAGGTTGAAAATGTTGAAAATTATGTTTTAGAACATGTTCCTGATAATGATAAATGGACAGACTTTGATATTAGTAATTATCCATATGTTTTAATTAATTTAATGAATACTCGTACTAAGTCTATTGGTGTTTATTTTTTTAAATCGTTAGAACAACTTAATGCTGTTACTATTGAGAAAAATCAATATGGTATCTCTATTTATTCTGGTAATGATTTTTGTGGTTATACTTTTCGTGTAGATGGTATATATGACCAAGATTTAGGTTGCACAGGTGGTTCTGGTGGTTATATTTCGACATATTTTAGTACTAATTATAATTATAAAGATGCAATTATTACTAATTTTGATATTTCAAAATTAAAAATAAATGATGTTTCTGATGGTGCTCATACTGTAGAAGAGGTTAATAAATTAATTTATAAGTTAGATTTTAGTAATTTTGGTAAAGTTGAATTTAAAGATGATTTATTTTCAAGTAATTTAGATTTTAAAGAGGTTTGTGTTCCAGTTAATAAAACATTTGGTATAACATTTGCTGATGGTCATGAATATAATGACGTATTTGGTCATACTGCATTTGATTTTATTTGGTTTAAACATGGTGTAACAGGTTTAACAATTCAGTATTATGATACTCTTGCTGATGGTTACATTAAAGATGTTGATGATATTACTTTGAACCCTGATGAACCTAATTTCTTTAATGCTAGTTTTTGGTTACGTTCTAAGGAAGTAATTAATTATGCTTGGAGTATACCAAATATTAGTTCTGTTTTTACTAGAACAGGTATGGGGTATGAAAATTATAGTAAATATGATTTTTATGATTATACATTTTATCCAATTGTAATCGATTTTAATGATTATGGTAAAGATAAACATTTTATGTTTCCAATATTTTATTTTAATTCTCCAGGCATTCATTATGTGGATAGTGATAATGTTGATTATTCAGATAATTATTGTTTCTATTTAAAAAAAGATTATGATGTAGTTGTATTTAATAAAGATGAATTTGGAGACATTTATGGTTCAGTTAATACCCCAGATGGTAAAACTGATGTTACTTCTACTAATAAAAGGGATTCATATAACTCTGATAGTTCATCATCTACTATTTTAACATTTATATCTGAGATTAAAGATGAACTTATTTTTCTAAAAGATAGTATTTATGATTTTTATTCTTCAATGCCATTTTTATTACGTTTATTTATAATTACTATTTTTAATATATTATTGTTTAAAATTATTTTGGGAATGGTTGTGAGATAATGGAATTTTTAGATTATTGTAGTGAATTATTTGATTTAATTGGTAAAGGTATAGAAAATTTTGTTAATTTTATTCTTAATTTGCCTGATTTAATTTATGCATTATTAGATACAATACCTCAGCCATTTTATTCAGTTTTAATTTATTTTATTTCTATTATAATATTTTTGATAGTTGCATATGCAGTTTCAAGGATTGTATCTATAGTTAGAGGTGGTTAGTATGTTAAGTGAAGGATTTCCATTTTGGACAAAGGTATTTGGTAATATAGTTGGTTGGTTATTTAATGATTGTGTTATTAATTTACATCCACGTATTACTCTTGGTTCATTTATAGTAACTTGTGCTTTTATCGGTTTTGTAATATATTTTTTACTTAATTCGGATTTTTTCCCTGCTCCTGGTTCTTTTGGCACTGGTTCTAGTTCTAGTTCTAGTAAGTCTAAAGATGATAGTAATTATATACCTAGACATTCACGTGGTAATACAATGAAAGATTATGGTACTAGAGTAAGTAGACATAATTATAAGGATTGAGGTGATTAAATGGAGACTTTTTATGAAATGTCAGTTAAATTAGTAGGAGAATTACCTAGTACATCTTTATGGATATACGATATTGTTACAATGTTTTTACTTATATGTTCAATTTGTATGTTAGTAATACCTACTAGTTTGATTTTTAAAAGACTTATTGGAATAGGTGGTAGATTATGAGTATAAATCATATACCGTTTTATATTATTTGGGAAACATATATAGATTTTGTTAATCTTAATTTTCCAGATTTAGTACTTAGTGATAATGCATTATTTCTTGGTTTTATAATTTTAAATTGTTTCTTTATATTTTGTATATATTTAATAATTAAAATTATAAAATTTGTTGTTCTTTTAGGTAAGAATATTATATTTAGATAGGAGTTTTATATGAAAACATATAAATTATTTATAAGACGATATAATTTTATTAAAAATGATTATGAGGTTGTTGAAAAAATAGTAAAAACAAATGATATCTATCATGAAATTGGTTATATTTATTGTACTAGTATTGTTTCAATAAAAAGAATAGATTATATGGAAATAAAGGAGTAATTATATGATAGTATTTTTAGTTATATTATCTATATTTATGTTATGGGTAATAATAGGTAATTTAAGGCAGAAACCAGGTAATTCATTTGATATTTATTTTGGAGTACCTGGTAGTGGTAAAACTACTTTTGCTGCCTATTTAGCGAAAAAAAGAATAAAAAGAAAAGGTAAAGTTCTTTCTAATGTTAATATAAAAGGTTGTTATGAAGTTGAAAAAAGTGATATTGGACATTATATGATTAAGGACTGTTTACTCTTAATTGATGAGGCTGGTGTAGATTATAATAATAGGAATTATAAGAAATTTAGTGATGAAGAAGTTTATTTTTATAAGTATCATAGACATTATAATGTAGATATAGCAATATTTTCTCAAGGTTATGATGATATGGATAAGAAACTTAGAACTCTTGCTACTCGTTATTATATTGTAAAGAGGTCTCTTCTTCCTGGATTTATAAAAAGAAAATTAATTACAAAAAAATTAGGAATTGATGATAATACCAAACAAATAATAGATGAATATTCTTTTGCAATTTTAGGTTCAAAATACATATATTGTCCTAAGTTATGGAAGATGTTTAATAGTTGTACTTATAAAGAAATGCCTACTAAAGATTTTAGAAAGTATTAGAATGTATTTTGCGCATTTATGCGCAAATACATTCGAAAGGTTTTAAATGTCTTGGACTTCACATAATTATTGTAGTTATGATGAGGAAAAACGATATTTAGAAGAATATAAAGATTTTTTAATAGAGGATAAAGGTGCTAAGCACTTGGATGCTCTATTACTTGATAGTAGTCTCATAACTACGACTAAGACTAGAAGTTATTTTTTTAAGGTAGTAGATTGTGGAAAATATAAACAAGTATATTATTATAATGAATTGAAATTAAAAAATGAAAATAATTTAGAATCTAATAAGAAAATTGATACTACCTATTTATTTAAAAAAGAGAATATAAATAGAAAAAATGAAAAAAAATTTATAGAGTTTAAGAATGTAAATAGAACTAAATTTAATTTACAACGTTTAGTTAAGGCGAATGAAGATGAATTTAAGACTTTTATTACTCTTACTTTTGATGAAGATGTAAAAGATATAGATATAGCTAATAAGAGATTTAGATATTGGAGAGATATTTTTCAAAGAAATTTTAAAGATTTTAAATATATATGTGTTCCAGAATTTCAGAAGAATGATAGAGTACATTATCATTTATTGACTAATCTTAGTTATAATGATATATATTTAATTAATGAGAATATATCTTATAATAAGTTATTGTTAAAAATTAAATCTAATAAATATATTTTATCAAAGAGTAGGTTAAAAGCTATATTAGATAATTGTATTAAATTAAATGAAATTAATGTTGTTTTAAGGAAAATAGATGGCAAATTACACAATACAAAAAAAACATATAATTTTAAATCAAAAAAATACAAAATATTTAAGACCGTAAAATATTGGAATAATGGCTTTAGTAGCATTTTAAATTTACAATCAATAAATGTAGTAGGTTATATTACAAAATATCTTACTAAGGATATTGATAATCGTTTGTTTGGTCGTCGTAAATATTTTCACAGTCAGAATCTTATTTTACCTAAAGAGTATTATATAGATTGTAAAAATGATGATGAATTTTATTATTATTTAGATTTTATTAATAAATCTAATATAGTATATCAAAAAGATTATTTAGATATTTTTGAAAATGTAATTAATTTTGTAGAATATAAAGATAATGGTTTATAGTTAGTAGAGGTGGTAATTATGGAAGAATTTTTAGCTCTTGTTTGTTTAGGTGTTTCAACTTTTGGTTTATTTTTCTCTATTTTTCTTTTTGTATATACATTAAGAGAAGAAATTAGTAAATGTAATGATGAATTAGAGAAACGTTAATTTTAAAAGACTATAAGTCTTTTTTTTATAAAAAAGTTGTATTTTTAAATTCAAATATAATTTAGATATTGGTTTTTTTCTCATTATTCCGATTTTAGCACCAAGCACATTGTGCAATTTTTAAAACTTTATTCTTTGCACTTATTTATTTTAGCACGTAAAAAAATGCAATGGAGTAACGGAATAAAGAGGGTGCATACGCACCCGATTTTATGCCGGCTACGTAATTGACAAACATTTTATAATGTTTAACTGCGTTGTTTTAATTTTCAATTTATGCCGCGAAAGTTATTGACTTTTTAAAGGAAAAATTTGATATAATATTTTTTTCTAAAAGGCAAAAAGAGGAATTATACCTCTTTCTTTAGTTTTTCTAAAATTTCATTGTATGTATCGATAAAGGCGTCATAATCGGGATATTCAGTACCAATTACGTAGTCTTCACTTAGGTTTTCAAAAATTTCCCAAGTTAAGTCATACGCCTTTTCTTCGATACATTCTTTTACTTGGTTCATTCTATCACTCCTTTTTTGCCTTTTAGGCATAATGCCTAAAATCAAATTTTGGAATAAAAGTCAATAAACCGTGGAATAAAATACTATAAATTACAATAGAAAATTTCATTTTTTTTAGTGCGTCTTATAATTGTACTAAATCTAAAAATGAAATTTTTTTAATTAACGTAGTGCTATTACTTTAGTTTATCTAATAATTATATTAGGATTTAATTTTATAGGATTTCATTTTGTGATGTTACTAACCAAATAAGATAGAATAGTAAACTATCTTAAAGTTTTAAAAAATTGTGCTTGTGCTTGGTGCGTTAAAAATAGGAATAATGAGTAAATAAAAAAGGGTAATATTATTCAATGTCATTAACTTAAGGAGATAGAAAAAAATAAATTCTATCTTTTTTGGTGTATAATTAAATTAAAGAATGAGAA
>CANRDA010000084.1 GCA_947629285.1 uncultured Bacilli bacterium | reverse complement strand
GTAATAGAGACAACACTTTTATCTATGTTTTATGGGTCTGAAATTAAAACTATGATGCCTAAGTTGCACAGTACTAATTTTGAAAGCTTAGAATTAATTAGACCTTTATATTTAGTTAAGGAACACGATATATTATCTTGGGTAAGATATAATAATTTAACATTTATAAACTGTGCATGTAAATTTACAGAGCAGTGTTCTAAAGAAGAAGAGGATAGCAAGAGGCTAGAGATGAAAAATCTTATTGAAAGTTTAAGAAAAATAAATAAAAATATAGATAACAACATCTTTAAAGCTCTTGATAATGTAAACCTTAATTGTGTCCTTGGAGTAAAGAAAAATGGTATTTATAAAAGCTTTAAAGATGATTATGATAAATAGTAAACTATAAATATTATGTAGATGTTTGTAAATAATAAATGTAGTATGGAGTGTGTTATGAAAGAATTAAAAAGGAATAGGAAAATATTAATTATTTCATTAATAGTTATATTAGTTTTGATAATCTCACTATTTACATTTTTAATATTAGATAAAAAATTTTATGTTAAAGAATTTAAAAAAAATATAGAAATAGAATATGGCAGTGAATTTAAAGAAACTTCTGGAATTGTTTGCTATGGGAACAGGTTTAAATGTAATAAGGTAAGTGTTGAAGTAGAAGGTGTAGTAGATTCTAGCGCACTTGGGGAATATGATATAACATATATCTATAAATATGGTAAGAAAGAATTAAAAAACAAGCAACAAGTTAAAGTAGTAGATAGAACAAAACCTAGTATTGAAATAGAAGATAGCGAACTTTTATACTGTCCAAATGGTAAAATGTTAGATTATAAAGTAACATCAATAGATAACTATGATGGAGACCTATCAAGTCAAGTTACAAAAAGTTTAGAAAATGGTAAAATAGTATTTAGTGTTAAAGACAGTTCAGGAAATGAAACTATAATAAAAAAAGATGCAATAGAAAAAGACCAAATAAGTCCTACATTAACTTTAAAAGGAGATAAGACAATATATATAAATGTAGGTGGTAGTTATAAAGAATATGGTTATCAAGCATCTGATAACTGTGATGGTGATATAACATCTAAAGTAGTTGTAACTGGTTCAGTCGATACACAAACTGCAGGTGAATATACAATAACTTATAAAGTATCGGATGAATCTAAAAATGCGACTTCTTTAAATAGAAAAGTATATGTATATAAAAGTAGTAATGGTACAGCTCAAAGTGGTAAAAACATATATTTAACATTTGATGATGGACCTAGCAAATATACATCAAAACTTTTAGATGTATTAAAAAAGTACGATGTAAAAGCAACTTTCTTTGTAACTGGTAATGGTAAAGGTTATGAGGATATGATACTTCGAGCATATAACGAAGGACATACAATTGGGCTACATTCAAATACTCATAATTATAATATATATTCTAGTGAAGAGACATACTTCAACGATTTATATGCAATACAAGAGAAAGTAAAAAATATAACTGGATATACTTCTATGATTATAAGATTTCCTGGAGGAAGTTCTAATACAGTAAGTAGAAGATATGATGGTGGAGTGCACATTATGAGTAAGTTAACTAAAGAAGTAGAACAAAAAGGATTTAGATATTTCGATTGGAATGTTGGTGGAGGAGATGCTGGTGGTATAACTACTACTAGCGGAGTTGTAAACAATGTATTAAAAGGATTAGGGAATGGTTCTACATATGTTGTTTTACAACACGATACTAAAGGGTTTAGTGTAGATGCAGTAGAGACTATAATACAGTATGGACTGTCTCACGGTTATACATTTAGAGCAATTGATATGACTACTCCAACGGTTCATCACAGTGTAAATAATTAACATATGAAATTAATTATACATGATTTCATATGCTTTTTATCCATGAGAACTGAAAACTATAGTGATAATATTTTTGTTTTATAATTAATAAATTGTTTAAGGTTGGTGTTTATGGAAAGATTTAAAAGTGTAAAAACAGCAAGTATATTTGGAATATTAGGTAATTTATTTTTACTTATTATTAAATCTTTAGTTGGATTTATAACAAATAGTCAAGCTATGATTGCAGATGCATTTAATAGTGGTGGAGATATTATATCTAGTGTAATGACCTTTGTAGGTAATAAAATAGCCAGTGTTCCGTCAGATGAAGACCATAATTTAGGCCATGGTAAAGCTGAATATATTTATTCCATGCTTATTAGTATAATAATGATATTAATGAGCCTTGGAATATTTAAAGATTCCTTTAACTCTATTTTTAATCATAATAATTTAACATATTCATCATGGTTAATAATAGTTTGTATAGTAACTATATTAGTTAAATTTAGCTTATATTTATATACTAATAAACTAGCAAAAAAATATAATAATTTACTTATAAAGGCTAATTCAAAAGACCATAGAAATGATTGTTTAATCACACTAGGAACACTTTCTTCAAGTGTACTTACACTAAATAAAGTATATTGGGTGGATGGAATTATAGGTTCTTTTATAGCTTTATGGATTATTATAACTTCAATAACTATTTTTAAAGAAAGTTATGATATATTAATGGATAAATCGATATCAGAAATAACAAAGAATAAGGTGTATGAAATAATAAAGACACACGAAGAAATAGAAAAAGTTATACACTTCAATTCTACTCCAGTAGGCTATAAGTATCAAATATCGTTTACTATATGTGTAGATGGCAATTTATCTACATTTGAAAGTCATAAAATTGCAGATAAATTAGAAAAAGAAATAGCTAAGAAGTTAGATGAAATATATTTAACTATAATACATGTAAATCCTATAATGATTGAAAAAGATTGAAATTACAAAATAAATTATGTATAATAATCAAAAGAAGGGATTTTATGTTTGGAGAAGAACCGATATTTGGTCAAAAAATAATAACCGTAGATGAAAAAGAAAGAATAATAATACCGCCATATACAAAAAGAGAAGAAGGCGAAAAGTTAGTTTTATGTTGGGATGAGGATTTAAAACTTTACAAAATTTTAAGTATAAATAAGATAGTAGAAAATATAAAAAAAATAGACGAAATAATAGAAAAAACAAGTGAAAAAACTAAAATATTAAAATATAAATTAAACAAACTAAACTTAGTAAGGTCTATTTTAATTTGTGATACTGTAGATAAACAGGGTAGATATTCAGTTAAAGATATATTTAATAAAAAAGAAAAAATATTAACTATTGGTTGTTATGATAGCTTAATAATAGATAAATTAAACAAGTAAATTAGGTTAGTCTGAGAATAAATTGAGAGGAATGTGTGGTTAAAATGAAAAAGGGTTTAAAAGACGTATGTATACTATCTTTATTATTTTTAATTGCAGACCAAATGATAAAAATTATATTAAATAATAGAATGATTGTTAATCAAACAGTAGTTATAATAAAAAATTTTTTTTCTATAACTTTAGTTCACAATGAAGGAGCGGCATTTAGTATACTAATAGGCAGTCGATATTTATTTATTATAATTGGCATTATTGCAATTATAGGAATTTTATATTACATAAAGAAAACAGATTTTATTGATAATGTGGATTTATTTATATATTCACTTTTTATAGCTGGTGTATTAGGAAACTTAGTTGATAGATTAGTATATGGATATGTAATAGATTATTTAAGTTTTAACTTTGGAAATTTTTTCTTTCCAATATTTAATTTTGCAGATATTTATATCGTTTTATCTGTGATTATGTATATGATAAGAGTAATTAAAGGAGATTTATGGAAATAGTAGTAGATAGTAATATTAATTGTAGAATAGATTCTTACTTAAGTTCTAAAATTGATTACAGTAGAAGTAAAATATCTAAAATGATAGCTCAAAATAAAATACTTGTAAATGGTAAGAGTACAAAAAATAGCTATATTTTAAAAGAAAAAGATATTATAACTATTGAGGAATATATAAAAGAAGAGATTAATGTTGAAGGTGAGAATATTCCACTTGATATTGTATATGAAGATGAAGATATAATTATTGTAAATAAACCTAATGGAATGGTAGTTCATCCTGCAGTAGGTAATACAAAAGGTACTTTAGTAAATGCTCTTTTGTATCATTCAAAAGAACTTAGCAAAGTAAATGGAGAGTTTAGACCAGGGATAGTTCACAGAATAGATGCATATACAACAGGTCTTTTAATGGTAGCTAAAAATGATAAAGCACACATGATACTTTCAAAAGAATTAGAAAAAAAAGAAACTACTAGAAAGTATATCGCACTTGTTTGGGGTGTGATAAAAGAAGATACTGCTACAATAGACGCACCTATAGGCAGAGATTTAAATGACAGGAAAAAAATGTCTGTAACAAGTACTAATAGTAAAAATGCAGTAACACATTTAAAAGTATTAAAAAGATTTAAGAATGCAACATTAATAGAATTAAAATTAGAAACAGGTAGAACACATCAGATAAGAGTTCATATGAACTATATTGGTCATCCAGTAGTTAACGACCCAGTTTATGGAAGAAGAAAATTAATAGATGATACAGGACAGTGCTTACATGCTTATTTACTTGGATTTAAACATCCGAAAACAAATAAATTTATGGAATTTAAGTGTGATTTACCTGAGTGTTTTAAAAATATATTAGATAAGTTTGAAAAAGAAAGCCTCTAGCTTTCTTTTATCTATAATAAGGTCCGTAATATGGAGGATAGTAATAGTTATTATAATATGGTCTATTATATCCACCATAGAATAATGGAGAAACTAAACCACCTGTTATGCCTCCAAGTAGGAATGGTCCAAGAAATCCGCCTCCAACAAACCTAGAATCATTGTTGTTAAAATTATTAGGAATATTAGGTCTAGGACTATTCATAGGATATTTAAAATTTACTGGATTTTGATAAGAATTATACATAAAAAGCTCCTTTCATGTTATAATATGTAAAGAAAAGGAGAATGTGAATATGGACAGTCGTATAGAAAAATTAAGTAACACTATTGTAAATTATTCGGTAAGTGTAAAAAAAGGAGATAGGGTATTAATACAATATGAAAATAAAGAGTGTATTCCTCTTATTAAGTGCTTAATAAAAGATATATATAAAAATAAAGCAATACCTTTTGTAAAATTAGTTGATAATGAATTAAATTCTTTAATCATGGAAAGTGCAGATAGTAAAACTATTGATGAAATAGTTAAAATGAAAAAATATGAAGTAGATAATTTTGATTGCTTTATAAGGATTTGTTATACAGAAAACGAATATGAAGATAAGAATATTAAACCTAGTATTAGAAAAGAAATAGGAGAAAAATCAAGAGATATAGATGATATTAGAATAAATAAAAGAAGATGGACATTACTTAATTATCCATCTATTATAGATGCATATAAAGCACATATGAAATATGATGATTTTTATAATTATTCACTTGATGTTATGAATGTAGATTATAAAGGAATGAGTAAAGACATTGAACCATTAAAAAAACTTATGGAAAGTACAGATAAAGTTAGAATAGTAGGAAAAGATACAGATATATCATTTAGTATTAAAGGCATGCCAGCAATACCTTGTACAGGAACAGCAAATATACCTGATGGAGAGCTTTATACTGCTCCTATAAAAGATACAGTAAATGGAGTAATAACATATAATACACCAAGTCCATATAGAGGAAATATATTTAATAATATTAGATTAGAATTTGAAAATGGAGAAATTGTTAATTGCAGTTCATCTAGCGATAATGATTTATTAAAAGAGATATTTGATACAGATGAAGGTGCAAGATATATTGGTGAATTTTCTTTAGGATTTAATCCTAAAATCACTAGTCCTATGGGTGATATATTATATGACGAAAAAATAATGGGTAGTCTTCATTTTACGCCAGGAATGTGTTATAAAGATTGTGATAACGGGAATGTTTCTAGCATACACTGGGATTTAGTATTAATACAAACTAAAGAATATGGTGGTGGAGAGATATATTTCGATGATGTATTAATTAGAAAAGATGGTAAGTTTGTTTTAGATGAATTAAAGCAATTAAACTATGATGAATAATGTCAAAGTAATTTATGCTTTGATTTTTAATAGATAAAGATAATTTAGTGTGTAAAAAAATTTAATTTGTGTTATACTATAATTGGTGAGTAGTGTGAAGAAAAAAAGAAGATTAAAAAAGAATATTTTGCTTCCAATATTAATAATAATTATAATAGTTGTAATAATATTAATGTTACCTAAAAAGAATAATAGTGCTAGTAAAAATAATGAAAAATATATATCTGGTAATGTGCCAATGCTTACTTTATATGATTTAGATTATAAAGAATCTGCTAGCGTTAGTCGTGGAACGTTGGTGTATATGTATAAATTCAAGGAGAAAAAGGGTGATGATATATATACAAAGATTAAATATAATGATGAGTATTATTTAATAGATGAAAATAATTTAACTAGTGACAAAAATGAAGTAGTTAAAGAAAAAGAGATGTATGTAAGAACTGGTGTAACAGTATATGAAGATAGTACATCATCTAAAATAGAGTCTTATATAAAAAAGGGTGAAAAACTTGAAATACTTGGATTTGATAAAGTAAATGAAAATGGAATAGTTAATAGATATAAAATAAAATATAATGATATAGAGGGCTATGTATATGGTAAATATTTAGTAAATACTAAAGAGGAAGCAGACAAAAAGTATGATAATAATGGACTTCAAGAATATCTTGCTAAGATGGGTAATACATTAAAAGGTGGTACTGCAAGTGAACTTGATTACTACCCATATGAAAAGCCAAAGTTTAAAGATAATAAGATGCCAGATGAAGTTAGAGCTCTTTATATAAATAGTGGAGCAGTAAGAAATATTGATAAATATATCGACTTTGCTAAAAAGAACAATATAAATGCCTTTGTTATAGATATAAAAGATAATACCTCACCAGCATATAACTCACCTGTAATGGAAGAATATTCTATAACTAATTATAATAAAGCTTTAAATAGTTTTGAAGATTATAAATCATATGTTAAAAAAGCTAAGGATGAGGGCTTTTATGTAATAGGTAGAATTACTACATTTAAAGATTCTTATTTTGTAGGTGACCATAAAGAAGTTGCAATTAAAAGTAGTAATGGTGAGCCTTTTAGTCATAATGGCTCTTATTGGCCAAGTGCATATAATAGATATGTTTGGGAATTTAGTGTAGAACTTGCTAAAGAAGCTGTTGTTGAGATTGGATTTAATGAAATACAGTTCGATTATGTAAGGTTTCCAGATAGAACAACTAACTTAGAAAAAGATGGTGTAATAAATTTACAAAATACATATAATGAAGAAAAGGCAGAAGCAATACAAAACTTTGTTATGTATGCTTGTGATGAAATACACAGTGTGGGTGCTTATGTATCAATAGATGTGTTTGGTGAGAGTGCATCAAATTATGTTACTGCTTATGGACAGTTTTGGGCTGCAATATCTAATGTTGCCGATGTAATAAGTGGTATGCCATATCCAGACCATTTTAACGCACATGAATACGGAATAGAAGAAGTAGTATGGACAGTTCCATATAAAGTTTTAAACGAGTGGGGTAAATACGTTAAAACGAAACAAGAAAAAATTCCAACCCCAGCAGTTGTTAGGACATGGATACAGACATATAATTCAGTTAAAACTCCAAGCGTAGTATACGATGCAGCTAAAGTATCTGATGAGATACAAGCTTTATATGATAATGGACTTACTGGAGGATATATGACTTGGAATTCAAGTTCAAACTTAGATAAATATAATGAGGTTAAGGAAGCCTTTAAAAAGGAGTACAAATGATAGAAATAGATAATAATAGATATAAGCTAATAGAAGAATATAAAGATGGTTTTGATGAGACTTCATTTAAAGAAAAATATACAGATTACTTTGAACCATACGACTATATAATAGGAGATTGGTCTTATGGAAAACTTAGACTTAAAGGATTTTGTAATAAATTAAATAAAATATGTAATAAAATAAACGATATAAAGTTTAAAGATGACTATATAAAAAATTTATGTAGTTATGAGTGTAAATACTTTATACTCGAGAAAGTTAAAGACGTAAAATAAAGGTAAAATAAATAAAAAATAAGTAAAACACATATTACTTATTTTTTTTCTGTGCTATACTTATGTTAAGTGGTGATAGTATGAATGAAAGAAAGTGCCCTAAATGTGGTGCTATGCTAAAATATAATTCATTAAATGGAAGTTTAGAGTGTGAATATTGTAGAGCTAAATTTAATTTAGAGGAATTTAATATAAGCAATCAATTTAATCTTTATATGTGTAAAAATTGTGGAGCAAAGCTTATTTCAAAAAAACAAACTGCTGTAAATAATTGTATATATTGTAATAGCCAAAATATAGAGCAATCAGTATTGAGTAGTTACAATGCAGACTATATAATACCATTTAAAATATCAAAGAATGATGCTATTAACACTTTAAAAAAAATATATAGAAATAAATGGCTTAAGTCTAAAGAATTTAAATCAAGTAATTTAAATAATGTGACTGCTATATATGTACCCATTACTTTATATGACTTTGATGCAATTGGTGTTGTGGAATACGAATGTAGTCTGGTGTCAAAATGGTTAAGTGGTGGATATAAGTATACTAAATGCGATAAATATAAAGAGATTAGAGGAGGCAAAATGACCATAGAAAATATGCCAGTAGCCTCTGTCAAAGAAGATATTGTAAGTGATGTTGAACCTTTCGATTATAAAGAAATAAAAAAATTTGATTCTTCATTAACAGATTTAATTCAAATAACTGATTATACAAAAGAAGAGTTAGTAGATAAATCTATAAAAAAGGCAAAAGAATGCTTTGAAAATCAATTAAAAAATGATATAAAAGATTACGATGAAATATCTACTATAAACAATTCTGTTAACTTAAATAAATTAAAAGCAATAAATATATTAGTGCCAATTTGGCTTTTAATTGTAAAATACAATGGTCAAAAATATAAATTTATTGTAAATGGACAAACTGGAAAATCTACAGGTATAGTTCCAAGAAATTTGAAAAAAACAATTATTATATTTATAATTACTTTTATATTAACGTTTATTATATTATTTATATTAAATTATTTAAAGGTGATATCATGAGAAAAGCATATATATTTATATTTTTATTGTTATTAATAGGTATAAAAAATGTTAGTGCGATTGAATTTGATACTAGTATAAAAGTATATGATTATGCACAAGTGTTAAGTAGTAAACAAGAAAATCAAATTAAAGAACAAATAGAAAATTATATAAATAATAATAAAGTTGATATGGCTGTTATAACTGTTAAGTATTTTGAACAAAAAAGTGTTGAAGATTATTTAGATACATTTTATAATACAAATGGTTTTGGTATAGGAAATAATAAAAGTGCAATGATGATGGTTATAAACTTAAAAGATAATTTAGAACAAATATATATTAAGGCATATGGAGATGCAGAAAAATTATATAATGATGATGAGATTAATAATATAATAAATGCTGCAAGTACAACTGATAATTATAACAATAAAATAGATATATTTATTGATTATTCTAATAAGTACACACAACAGTCGTATAATATTAGTAATAATCAAAATATATTATCTAAAATAAATTGGTTTTTAATAATAGTTGTATCTTTATTAATTTCTACAGTATTAAATATATTTATAATTATGATGCATAAAAATAAAATAAAAAAAGATAATGTTATTTGTTATGTAAAAAAAGATAGTGTAGTAATAAATACAAATGGTAAAAAATTTATAACTACTAATACAAAGAAAAAAGGATTAAATGATAAAAGAAGTGTTTAATTCTTTTTTTTTAACCTTAAATATGTTAAACTATATATTGTCAGGTGATATTATGAATGTACTTCCAGCAGATACTTTTATAGTTATTAATAAAACTATTTTAAGTGAAAAAGATAGAAATATATTAATACTTTTATATCAACCTATAATAGGTTCAACAAGTATAAGTTTATATTATACTCTATGGTCTTATTTAGATAAGTCTGAACTTCTTTCAAATGAGTGGACACACCACCATCTACTCAGAGATATGCTTATAAGTAATGCAGAGTTAACAGATTCACTAGATAGATTAGAAGCAATTGGACTTGTCAAAGCATATGTAAAAAAAGGTAATATAAATAGTTATGTATATGAACTATATTCTCCTTTAACTGCATCTGAGTTTATTAATAATCCATTACTTAATATGGCACTATTTAGTGTTGTTGGGAAACTAGAATACGAAAGAGTAATAAACTTCTTTAAAGTACCTAAAGTAAATTTAAAAGAATATGAAGATATAACTAAAAAATTTAGTGATATATTTGACTATTCTAGTGTGCCTATGAGTGATAATCTAATATATGATATAAGGGGAAGGTCATCAAGGAAATTAGAGTTATTATCAAAAATAGATATAAATACTATACTTAGTTTAATAAGTGATGATATATTAAATAAAAAATCAATTACTAAAGATATGAAAGATTTCTTATATAAAATATCTTACATATATAACTATGAAAACGATGATATGATAGAACTTATTAGAAATTCTATAACTGAAAAACATACTATAGATAAAAAATTATTACAGGAGAATGCTAATAAATATTATAGATATGATAACATGGGAAAACTTCCAAGTATGATATATAAAACTCAGCCTGAGTATTTAAGAAAAGAATCATATAATACATCTAATAGAGATAAAATAATACATCTATTTGAAACTACAAGTCCTTATGATTTTATAAATAGTAAATATAAAACAGGTAATCCTACTAGTAGTGATTTAGCAATTATTTCATATTTATTAATTGACCTTAACTTAAAACCTGGAGTAGTTAATGTACTTATAGATTATGTACTTAAAATAAATAATAATAAACTTATTAAACCTTTTGTAGAGGCAATAGCCTCACAGTGGAGTAAGAGTGGGATTGAAACAGTAGAAGCTGCTATGGAGATAGCAGAAAAAGAATATAAAAGTAAAAAGAAAAATGTAAGTGTTAAAAAGTCTATAAAACCTGATTGGGTAGATAAAGATATAAAAGAAGATACTGCAACAGATGAAGAGATAAAAAAATTAGAAAGTCGTATGAAAAGGTGATGTTATGCATAATGTTTTAGAGGATTTAACTAGTGAGAACTTAACAGATTTAGATAATGAATATGATAATGCTTTAAAAAATACTAATTTTAAAACAATTACTAAAAATTTAAAAATGGATAAAGAATATTTAAAAAAGTATACATCTATACTTGAGGAATGCAGTTTAGAGTTTGAACACTGTAAAAACTGTAAAGGTTTACTTGAATGCGCTAATAAAGTAGAAGGATTCTGTTATTTACCAGTTAATGTAGATGGTAATATATCTTTTGAATATAAACCTTGTAAATATAAAACTATAATGGATAAGAAAAGTAAACATTTAGAAAATATTAAGTTTTTTGACACACCAGAATATATAAAAGATGCATCACTCGATAAAATATATAAGACTGATAAAAATAGATTTCAAGTAATTAATTATCTAATGGACTTTTTAGATGAATACGAAGAGACTAAAACAGGTAAGGGTCTTTACCTGCACGGTAATTTTGGATGTGGGAAAACATATTTAATCGCTGCTATATTTAATGAACTTGCAAAAAGTGGAATAAAAAGTTGTATAGTTTTTTGGCCTGAGTTTTTAAGAGAAACATTCGATGATGAGTTTAAGGATAAGTTTGAATATGTAAAAAAAGTTCCAATACTTCTTATAGACGATATAGGTGCAGAAGCTATTACTGTTTGGAACAGAGATGAAGTATTATGCCCATTACTTCAGTATAGGATGGACAATAACTTAACTACATTTTTTAGCTCTAATCTTAATTTAAAAGAGTTAGAAAGTCACTTATCTAACTCAAAGAGTGGTGTTGATGAAGTTAAGGCTAAAAGAATTATATCAAGAATAGAACAACTTACATGTGATTTAGAGATGATTAGTAAAAATTTGAGGAAATAGCGATGACTACAAGTTATCGTTTTTTTTGTTTTAAATTTTTAGTTCGTATATAATTTTCATAAAGTTAAAATGTTAATAAGATATAGTGGAGGTGCTTATGAATAAAATAAATATAAAATCAAAAAAGTTTTGGCTTGCTATGCTTGCAAATTTAGTAACTCTTACAATGGTTATAACTCAGCTTGGAGGTAAAATTGGTATTATAGCAAGTATAGTAGGCACTGTTGCTGCTGCTATTTCATACACTATAGAATATAAATTTGATGTTGATAAAATAAAGAATACTTATGATGAGGTAGCAAAAGATATTGAAAAGTTAAAAAAGGGAGGTGATTAAGTGAGTAAAATAGAAAAAGCTGTGTTTATGATGGATTATTTAAATATATCTCAAAAGGCAAATAATTCATTTTCTCATAAAGGGAGCAAAGCAATTGATTTATCTGGTAAGGATACAGGAATTGATACTTTAAAAGCTCCATTCACAGGAGTAATAAAAAAAATTTATACTAAAGATGCAAATCAGGTATGGTTAGAATCTAAGGATAAAGTACTTTATGCGGATGGAACTATAGATTATATGACAATACTTACAATGCATTCAGATGATGTATCTAATTTAAAAGTAGGAGATATAGTTAAACAGGGAGAAGTTTATTACAAAGAAGGAACTAAGGGATATGCAACTGGAAACCATATACATCTAACAGTAGGAAAAGGTAAATTTACAGGTACAGGTTGGTATAAGAACAGTGATGGAAATTGGTGTATAAATAATCAATATGACGTTTATAATGCTTTATTTTTATTAGACACAGTTAAGGTAATTAATGATGGAGGTTATAAATTTATAAAAACTGATATATTAAGTGAAGATATAACTAATATTACATATGTTGTAAAACAAGGAGATACTTTATATAAAATTGCTAAAATGTATAATACTACAGTTGATAGTATAGCTAGTTTAAATGGAATTAAAAATAAAAATTTGATAATTGTAGGGCAGAAATTAAAAATTTCTAATAACCTAAATTATTTTAAAAGATATACTGGAAATAGTACCTCAATAGTAGATGCATTAAAATCGTTAAATGAAAGTTCTTCATATAGTTATAGAACTAAAGTAGCAAGGTTAAACGGAATAAGTGATTATGTAGGAACTAAAACCCAAAATACAAAATTATTACAACTGTTAAAAGAAGGAAAACTAATTAAACCTTAGAAATTGATTTTTATCACTTTTATTCTTGGAAAATATCTAAATAAATGCTATAATTATTATAGAGTAAAAATAAGGGTGATACTATGTATGAGTTAGGTGAGCAATTTAAGTTTGATTTAAATAAGTCTACAGCTAATAAAGAATGTATATTCCAAGGTCAAAAATATAGAATAACAATTTTAACTGAAAGATTGATTAGACTAGAATATAGCGAATCTGGAAAATTTTTAGATAATCCGACAGAACTAATTTGGTATAGAAATTTTCCTAAACCTATGTTTACTGTAGAACAAACTGATAAAATATTAAATATTAAAACAAAATATTTTGAATTAAATTATGTAAAAGATAAAAAATTTTATGGAGGTAAAATATCACCAAGTCAAAATTTAAAAATATCATTACTAGGAACTGATAAAAGTTGGTATTATGGGCATCCTGAAATTAGAAATTATAGTTCAGGTGTATTTAATTTAAAAGATACTAATGATAAAAATTTAAAAAAAAGTTTATATTCACTAGATGGATTTTCTACAATAGATGATTCAAATTCTAGTATAATACTTGAAAATGGTGAATTTAAGGAAAGACAGGATAAATCAATAGATATATACGTTTTTCTTTATAATAAAGATTTTTATTATTGTTTAAATGATTATTTTATGCTTACTGGATATCCTCCTTTAGTACCTAGGTATGCTTTAGGTAATTGGTGGACTAAAGATGAAGAGTATAGTAGTTTTGATATAATACATTTAGTTAGAAAATTTGAAGAAAATAAAATTCCACTTTCTTTATTTGTTTTGAATAATTGGGAAGAAACTAATAGTTTTGAATTTAAAAAAAATTATAATGGTATGACAGATACTATTAAATATTTAAATTCTAAAAATATAAAATTTGGATTATCCTTAAATATTCCAAAAGAATTTAAAGAAAAAAGTCCTTTATTTGAGAAATTAAAAACATATTTACCAGCTAATAAATCTGGAAATATTCCATTTAATGTATACGATGCTAGAACAATTGATGCTTTTTTAAAATTATTGATTCATCCTTTAGATAATATAGGTGTAAATTTTTATTCAATTAACACTTTTTCTAAAAATGATTTAGATATGTTATTTATTTTAAAACACTATCTATATTTTGATGCATTAAAAAACAACAAAAAAAGACCTTTAATAATTTCACAAAACTTCACTAAGGCCCCACATAGATATTCTATTCTTTATGCAGGAAAATCCGATGTTAGTTGGGATACGTTAAAAAAAATACCTGCGTTTAATGCAGATAGTACTAATATGGGGATTAGTTTTTGGAGTCATGATGTTGGAGGAACTATGGGTGGTATTGAAGACAATGAATTGTTTGGAAGGTTTGTCCAGTTAGCGACGTTTTCTCCAATATTGAGATTGGGTTCAGAGGGAGGAAAATTTTATAAAAGGGAACCATGGAAATGGGGATTAAAAACAAGGCAAATAACTACAGAATTTTTAAGATTGAGACATAAATTGATTCCTTATATATATACAGAAGCATATAAATATTATAAATATGGAAAACCTTTAATAGAACCCCTTTATTATATAGAACCTGCAATATACGATTCTATATATAGAGATGAATATTTCTTTGGCTCATCTTTATTAATAAGTCCTATAACAACAAAAAAAGATTATTTAATGAATAGAGTAATACACAAAATATATCTTCCTGAAGGAAAATGGTATGATTTTTTTACAGGTAAACAATATAAAGGTAATAGAAAATATACTTCATTTTATAGAGACCAAGAATATCCTGTGTTTGTAAAAGCTGGTACGATTATTCCTCTTTCACTAAATGAGACAAATAATACAGATTGTCCTAATAAAATGGAAATAGTTGTATTCCCTGGAGGTAATAATACTTATAGTGTATATGAAGACGATGGTCAAACTAATGCATATCAAGATGGTGACTATTTAATAACAAATATAGAATTTGTTTATGACAAAGACCAATATAGATTAACTATATTACCAGTAGGTGGTAAAGTAGGAATTGTGCCTAAAACAAGAGATTACAAGGTAAGATTTAAAAGTACAAAACCTGCTACTAATATATCTACATTTGTTGCTGCAAAGCAAGTAAAAAATTCATATTATAAAGATGATACAGACTTAGTTATTGATATAGAAAATGTTCCAACAAATAATCAACTAACGGTTATATGTAGTGGGATGAATATAGAAATTGAATCTATAAAGATAATTAGGGAGGATATAACAGAAATAATAAGTGACTTACCAATAAAAACAGTTATAAAGCAAAAAATAGATGATATCTTGTTTTCAAAAGACTTTGACTTAAAGAAAAAGAGAATAGAAATAAGAAAATTGGCTAATGGTAAGGATTATTTAGAAAGAAAATATATAGAATTATTGTTAAAACTACTTGAATATATTAAAGAAGTGTAATATAATATTATTGTATTTTTTAAAAAGCGATGAAGAAGAGTAGTAGTGACTAATTTATTATATAGAGATAAAGTGGTTGGTGTAAACTTTAAATAAATGTTATGAACTTGCTTTGGAGCCTTTTACGTATGAAATAGTGCGTTAAACTTATAAAGAACAAATTAAGGTGGTACCACGTTCAAACTCACGTCCTTATAGGGATGTGAGTTTTTTCAAGGAATTGAATGAAAGGATAGTAGAAATGAAAGAATTAATAATATACTTAATAACATTTTTCGTGTCTTATTTATTTTATGTAGTATTTGTGCTGTGTAGAAGTAATGTTTTAAAGAAGTATCCAAGTGGTAAAGAAATGAGATACTTGCAGATAAAATATAAATTAAAAATAAACGATAAAAATATAAAAATAATAGCAAACAAAATATTTTTAGCTAATTCATTTATATTAGCTACAACAGTATATATAGTATGCCTTTTTGATAATTTTATATTAGGATTAGTTGTATCATTAATACCTCTTATATTATTAATTCTTATTTTATATCATATAATAGGGACATACTATTCTAAAAAACAAGGAGGAAAGAAAAATGTATAATTTTAACAAAATAGAAAAGAAATGGCAAAAATATTGGGAAGAAAATGAGAGTTTTAAAGTAGAAAACGATAAAAATAAGAAACCATATTATATATTAGTAGAATTTCCATATCCATCAGGTTCAGGATTACATGTAGGACATGTTAGAGGCTATACTGCCCAAGATGCAATCGCACGTGTTAAAAGGATGCAGGGATATAACGTACTTTATCCAATGGGATGGGATGCTTTTGGAGCTCCAGCTGAACAGTATGCAATAAAAAATCACATACATCCTAGTGAGGCAGTAAAAGAAAATATAAAAACTTTTAAAAGTCAAATGAAAACTTTAGGATTTTCATTTGATTGGTCAAGAGAATTTTCAACAACAGACCCTGAATATTATAAATGGACGCAATGGCAGTTTTTACAATTTTATAAACATGGTATGGCATATAAAGACACTATATCAGTAAATTGGTGTCCAAATTGTAAAACAGTACTTTCTAACGAAGATGCTGCCGGTGGTGTGTGTGAAAGATGTGGAGAAACTGTTATACAAAAAGAAAAATCTCAGTGGTTACTTAGAATGAGCGATTATGCTGAAGATTTACTTAAAGGTTTAGACGACACAAATTTTGCTGAAAAAGTAAAATTGGGTCAAATTAATTGGATAGGTAAATCTACTGGTGTTGAAGTAGATGTAGAAATAATAGGTGGAGATAAATTTTCTATATTTACAACTTGTATAGAAACTATATATGGAATTACTTTCTTTGTAATTGCTCCTGATGGTAAATTGATAAAAAGATTAATGCCAAGAGTAAAAAATAAAGAAGAAGTATTATCATATATAGAAGAGACTAAGAAAAAATCTAACATGGATAGAACAGAACTTAATAAAGGTAAAACAGGTGTAGAAGTAAAGGGTATTAAAGCAATTAATCCAGTAAACGGTAAAGAAGTTCCAATATATTTAGGTGATTTTGTACTTGGGGATTATGGAACAGGAGCTGTTATGGCAGTACCTGCTCATGACGAAAGAGACTATGAGTATGCAAAAGCTCATAACCTAGAGATAATAGAAGTTATTACAGGTGGAGATTTGAAAAACAAAGCTTATGAAAAAAATGAATATTTAGAAAATTCAAAATCACGTCTTATAAATTCTGATAACTTTAGTGGCATGAGTGTAATGGAGGCTAAAAAAGCTATAACAGATATGTTAGTTAAAAAAGGTGTTGCAAGAGTAGTTAACAATTATAAAATGAGAGATTGGGTATTTTCAAGACAAAGATTTTGGGGAGAGCCAATTCCAATGATATATTGTGAAAAATGTGGATGGGTTCCAATGGATGAAAAGGATTTACCTCTTTTATTACCAAATGTAGCAGAATACGAACCTACTGATAATGGAGAAAGTCCACTTGCTAAAATAACTGAATTTGTAAATACGACTTGTCCTAAATGTGGAGGTAAAGCGAAAAGAGAAACAGATACTATGCCAAATTGGGCTGGTTCTAGTTGGTATTTTTTAAGATTTATGGACCCACATAATACAAAAGAATTTGCTAGTATGGACGCGATGAAATATTGGAATAAGGTAGATTGGTATAACGGTGGTATGGAACATACTGCTCGCCACCTTTTATATGCTAGATTTTGGGTACAATTTTTATATAATATAGGATTAGTTCCTAGTAAAGAGATGATTTGGACTAGAGTAAGTCATGGTATGATATTAGGTGAATCTGGAGAAAAAATGAGTAAATCAAAAGGTAATGTAGTTAACCCTGATGATGTAATAAAGGAATACGGGGCAGATGCTTTGCGTACTTATGAAATGTTCATAGGTGATTATGAAAAAGATGCTTTATGGAGTGAAAATGGTCTTAAAGGATGTAAAAAATTTTTGGATAGAATATATAGATTAGGTTCTAAATTAAATGGCAAGACTGAGTACTCTAAAGATGTAGAAGTATTAATTAATCAAACAATAAAGAAAGTTAGCGAAGATTTACTTAATATGAAATATAATACTGCAGTATCTGCTTTAATGATATTACTTAATGAATTTGAAAAATTAAGTAGTGTTTCAAATAAAGATTATAGAACTTTACTACAATTGCTTAATCCAATTGCTCCTCATATAACGGAAGAATTAAATGAAAAATATAATTTAGGTGAAATGTTTATTAATTCTAGTTGGGTTACTTATGATGAAACAAAACTTGAAAATGAAACATATACAATGGTAGTGCAAGTAAATGGAAAGGTAAGAGGGAAAATTGAAGTAGATTCTAGTACTTCTGATGATGATATGAAATCTTTAGCCCTTACAATAGATAATGTAAAGCTATATACTGATAATAAAGAAATAGTTAAAGTAATAGTAATTCCTAAAAAACTTGTAAATATAGTTATAAAGTAAATTGTTAAAAAAAGAAAAAATATACGTTTTTCTTTTTTTTGATGTAAAAAAGTGCAAATATTAAAAATTTACTTGTAAATTATAAATTCCATTAAATTTATTAGAACAAAATATAAAAAATGTTCATTTGATATATTTTTTTTAATGTGTTAAAAGTATATATCGAAAGGAGGTTTTTATGAAAAAAATAATATTTATTTTAACATTATTGTTCTTATTTTTGCCTTTTGTAGAGGCTGGAAAATTTGGGTTAGGAGGTAAATTATCTGATATTTATGTAAGTATTAAAGATGATGGAAAAAAATATGAGGGTAATATGTATATATATGAAAGAAGTGATAAAGCAAAAGTGTATTGCATAGATCCATTCACAGTCATAAATACTAAAAATACTTATGAAGACTATGACTATAATAATTCTAAATTTAATTTATCTGATGAAAAATTAAATCGAATGAATTTAATCGCTTATTATGGATATGGATATGAAGACCATACCAGTATTGAGTGGTATGCAGTAACGCAATTTTTAATTTGGAAAACGCTAGATTTAGATAAAATTGTATTTACAGATTCTGCTTTTAATGAGGTTGATAGATTTACAAACGAAATAAATGAGATAGAAACTCTTGTAAATAATCATTATAAAGTACCTAGTTTTTCTAGTAGTCACTTAGAATATACTATAGATAGTAGTTATGAAGTAATTGATGAAAACGGTATATTAAAAAATTATGAGATAAAATCTTCTAATATAGAATCAAAAATAGATGGAAATAAGCTTTTAATTAATACTAAAAATAAAGGAGATTATGAAATAACGTTCATAAGAAAAAGTCCTGTAAAAACAGGGTATATTTTATATGCATTAAGTGGAAGTCAATCATTACTTTATCCTGGTAAAGTTAATGACGTTGAGTTTAAAGTAACTATTCATGTTGATAGTGGAGATGTAACATTAAATAAATTTGATAGTGAAGGGCAATCAAGGGAATTTGCTACTTTAAAGGGTGCTATATATGGGATATATAAAGAAGATAATTTGATTAGTACACTAGAAACAGATGAAAATGGTATTGCTTACTTTAATGATTTACCGTTTGGAAAATACTATATAAAGGAAATTAAACCTAGTATAGGATATGAATTGGATAATAATATTTATGAATTTGAATTAAATAAAGAAAATAAAAGTGTAGTAATAAATTCATACGAAAATGTTATTAGAGGTAATGTAACGTTAAATAAATTTGATAGTGAAGGACAATCAAGAAAATTTGCTACTTTAAAGGGTGCTATATATGGGATATACCAAGAGGATAATTTAATTAGTACACTGGAAACAGATGAAAATGGTATTGCTTACTTTAATGATTTGGAATTTGGAAAATATTATATAAAAGAGATATCTCCAAGTGAAGGATATAGTTTAGATGATAATATATATGAATTTGAAATAACTGAAAATAATAAAGATATAGTAATAAACTCATTTGAAAATATTATAAAAGGTAATATTATTATAAATAAATATTATGGAAGTGATAATAATTACGATAAAGAAAATGGTGCTATATTTGAAATTTATGATATATATGATAATTTAATAGGTGAGTATGAGACTATTGATGGTGTAATAAATATAGAACTTGATTATGGTAAGTATTATGTAATACAGACTAAAGGTAAAGAAAATTATTCATATCAGGATAGATTTGAAATAAATGTAGACAGTGAAAAAAAATATGTATTCGAACTTTATGATGAAAAAGAAATATTAGTAGTTAATGTGCCGAATACTGGCAAAAATAATTACAATAAATTAATTTCCTATTTATTCTTAATATCCGGGATAGTATTAGTTATAATGTCAAAGAAAATAAAATTATTATGATAAAAATTAAGAATGGAGGTATTATGTTAAAAGAAAAAGAAGAATTTATTTCACTAAAATTTGATTTACTTTTTAAAAAGGTATT
>CANRDA010000083.1 GCA_947629285.1 uncultured Bacilli bacterium | reverse complement strand
ATCCTCATCTGTTCAGGACGCCGCACTCTTAAGTGGAGTTGCTCACTTATCTGCAATAGATGCATCATTACCTTTTATGCACTTTTTTGATGGTTTTAGAACAAGCCATGAGATAGATAAAATAGAAGTACTAGAAAAAGAAGATTATCTAAAATTATTAAATAAAAAGGCTTTAGAAAAGTTTAGAAATAAGGCTTTAAATCCAAGAGTACCTAATACGCGTGGTACTGCAGAAAACGATGATGTGTACTTTCAAAATACTGAGGTTAGAAATATATTCTATGATAAAGTACCTGATATAGTTAATAAATATATGGAAAGTATTAATAAACTATCTGGTACTAATTATAAACCATTTAACTATTATGGAAGTAAGAATGCTAAAAAAGTAATAGTTGCTATGGGTTCAGTATGTGAAACTATTAAAGAAGTAATTGATGACTTGGATGAAGATTTAGGTTTAATAGAAGTACACCTATATCGTCCATTTTCGGTTAAGTATTTAAAAAATGTACTACCAAAAAGTATAGAAAAAATTGCAGTACTCGATAGAACTAAAGAATTTGGCTCAAACGGTGAACCTCTTTATTTAGATATAGTATCTGCTTTAAAAGATACAGATATTACTATAGTAGGAGGTAGATATGGTCTATCTAGTAAAAATACTAGTCCAAAACATATAAAAGCAGTATATGGTATGTTAGATAATCCTAAAGAAAACTTTACTATAGGTATTAAAGATGATGTAACTAACTTAAGTTTAGATGAGATTAATTACGATATTAAAACAAGTAAAGAGATGCTTATATATGGGTATGGCTCTGATGGAATGGTAAGTGCATCTAAATCTATTATTAAATTAATTGGAGATAACACAGATAATTATGTTCAGGGATATTTCCAATATGATTCTAAAAAAAGTGGTGGAGTAACTATCTCTCATTTAAGATTTAGTCCTAATAAAATAAGGTCTACTTATTATGTAGAAAATCCAGATATAGTAGTAGTATCTAAAGATAGTTATTTTAATGAATTTGAAATATTAGATAAGATAAGTAAAGACTCTATAATGATTATAAATACAAGTAAATCTATAGATGAGTTAAAAAGTACTTTTAGTGATAAATTAAAAAGATTATTAAAAGAAAATAATACTCGTATATTTACTATTAATGCTTATGATATAGCTGCTAAAGTAGGACTAGGTAATAAGATTAGTATGATTATGGAATCAGCTATACTTTATATTACTAACTTAATAGATTATAAGTTTGCAAAAGAAGAACTTATAAAATATATTAAAGCTAAGTTTAGTAAAAAAGGTGAAGATATAGTAAATAAAAATATAGAATCACTATCTAGTGTTGAGGCTTTAACTAAAGAAGTTAATATAGATTTTGATTATAAAGAGAGTAAAGAAGAAGATTTAAGTGTAATAGATGCAATGTATAAAAGAGAAGGATATAATATTCCAACATCTAAATTCTTATCTATGCCAACTGGTATATTTAAACCTGATTCAGTAAAAGATAAAGATAAAAAGTATAACGAAATAGTACCTCATTATATAAGTGAAAATTGTATTAATTGTGGACAGTGTAGTTTTGTATGTCCTCACTCAGTAATAAGAGAGTATTTACTTTCTAAAGAGGAATATGAAAAAGCACCTGATTATGTTAAGAGTAGGTGTACTAAGGCTATAGGATTAGATGATTATTACTTTGCTATAGGTATTTCAATTGAACACTGCACAGGATGTGGCTTATGTATTAATATATGTCCTGGAAAGAAAGGACAAAAGGCTTTAACATTTAAATCATTAAGTGAAGAGATAAAAAATAAAGAACAAGAAGTATTTGACTATTTAGATAAGAATATTACTGATAAACATAAATTTAACGAGTTAACAGTAAAAGGAATAGGATTTACTAAACCTAGTTTTGAATACTGTGGTGCGTGTGCGGGATGTGGTGAGACTGCATATATAAAAGTACTAACTCAACTATTTAAAGATAACTTAATAATTGCGAATGCGACAGGATGTTCCTCTATTTATGGTGGAAGTGCGCCTGAAACCCCATATAGTGTTCCATGGGCAAGTTCACTATTTGAAGATAATGCAGAATATGGTTATGGAATGCTTATAAGCAATAACCTAATTAGAAATAGAATTAAAAATATTATGGAAAATGATATGGATAATCCTAATAAAGAATTATTTAAAAAATGGTTAGATAATCCTGATAACTATGAGATAACTAAAAATGTTTACGATAACTTGGATGATAATATTAATGATGAGTTAAAAGAGTTAAAAGAATATATTCCATCAAGAAATTACTGGTGTATAGGTGGAGATGGATGGGCATACGATATTGGATTTGGTGGGATTGACCATGTGCTTTCAAGCAATGATAATATAAATATATTAGTTCTTGATACGCAAGTATATTCAAATACTGGTGGTCAGGCAAGTAAAGCTAGTGAGATTGGTTCTATTGCGTCTTTTGCAACAAGTG
>CANRDA010000082.1 GCA_947629285.1 uncultured Bacilli bacterium | reverse complement strand
CTTATTATCTTTTCCATAGCATCACCACCTGATAATATAATTATACTACTAGTACATTCGTTTGTAAATAGTTTTTTTGACTTTCCAAGCACTTTCCTAGTATATAAAAAATTTAAAATCCTTATAAAATAAGGCCTAATAAACATATGGTGTCCCCGATAGGACTCGAACCTACCACCTAAAGTTTAGGAAACTTTTGCTCTATCCTGATGAGCTACGGGGACATAAACAAAAGACTTAACTTAATAAGTCTATTTTATAACATTAAACAAAAATAGTAAATACAAATTAAATACATAAGTTAATTTATAACTAAGCTTACTTGATACCTCACCTATACTTAATATTTTATCAACAATACTAACTATCCAACTTTCTGCATATTTTGGTATTTTATAGTCTATTGGAAACATGTGAGTTTCTATTATATTTACTTCCTTATCAGTTAAATTGAAATATTCAAGAGAATTATTAACTGCTTCTTTTGGATGCTCAGTTGAAAACAATTTTATCTTATCTTTTACCTTATCACAATCACTTATTTTTTCTGTATAGAAATCGTGTAGTAAACCACCAACTGCAACATCTTTATAATCTAATTTCAATTTTTTTGCAATTTTATATGAATAATATGAAACTTTTAAGGAATGATTTAACCTATTTGTATTATGATGTTTTATATTACCGATTTTTTTAAATTCTTCATTATCCATTATTTTATCTATAATAAGTAGGTATTCTTGGTCTTTTGTATATTTTGTCATACCTATATTCTCACCTCAGTACTACTACATTATATCATATTTTAAGAAAAAATATAATGTTTTTTGTTACCATTTTATTTAATATTTTAAAAAGCCTTTAAAATAAAGGCTTATTCAATAGTAATTTCTCTTCCTTGTGGTTGTATTTCTATATATGTATTTCCGTCATTAACTTTTATTTCAGTACCATCGTTATATTTATATATTGTTTTACTAGCCCTAGAAGTTTTTTCCCAAGTAATTGGAACTGCGTATCCTTCAGATATATACCATCCTGTACCTTTTCCTACATTGTCTAGTGTTTGTCTTCCTTTAGCATCTCCATCTATATAATAACTATTTACTTGATACGTAATTATATTTTTTGCAGTATATTGTAATCCTGTAACATAGTCCTTGTGGACAGTATTGTTTTGAAATCTTTTATATACTTTATTAACACTATCATATTCAAAAGATGTGTTTCTACTACTAGAATAATCAATATATACCTTATTTGCTGATATAGCTCCATCCATATTTGAAAGATTAACTGACTTAGCACTATATTCTAGTAATGGCTTTTCATTTGATGTTGTTCTATATTTATAATATTCAGCACCACTCATTATCTTATCGGTTGTCGTAAATGCGGTATGTTCCGTAGCAAGACCAAGTGATGTATCTCTTGTATAACCATTATAACTTAAGAAATTTATATTGTTAACTCCTAAAGCTTTCATATCGCTCTCGGCTTGTGGACTCCATCCAAAATGAACATATATCGCATCATTTTCAAGGGCATAATCTAGGAAATAATGTCGAGATGACCTAACTGAACCTATTCTATCTAAATTTTTATCTTTATATATTGCCATAAGTCTAGTATATCCACCTTCAACTATTATTTCATAAACTAAATATGCATCTTGAATACCAGACTGATATCCCCATACAGTCTTAATATTATTTATCATTACCGCATATGGTCTTGAATTAGAATTTAAATCTAATATATTTATTTTTTCTTCTACAGCAGGTTTATTTTCTTTAGACTTATCACTGCTACCATCATTAGTCTTTTCATCTTTAGGTTTTGGTATATTTAAACATATAACTATTGCAATAGCAACAACAATAAATAAAATTAATATACTTACAACTCTTTTACCTTTTTTATTTAATCTCTTTTTCTTTGCCATTATATCACCAATATAATTATATCACTTATAATCAACTTTAATAAAGAAAAAATAGAAAATTTATTAAATTTCTATTCATCCTCTGAAACATTTCCTATTTGTAAGGCATCATGATTTGAAAAATAATCTCTTACTTTCTTTTCTATCTCTTCCTTCATATTAGGATTTTTCTTAAGCCATTCCTTTACATTTTCTTTACCCTGTCCAACTTTTTCTCCATTGTAAGAATACCATGCACCACTTTTTTCAAGTATGTGAGCTTCTACACCTAAATCAACAATTTCACTTGTTATAGAAACACCTTCACCATATATTATATCTACAGAGCATGATTTAAAAGGTGGAGCCATTTTATTTTTAACAACTTTTATATTAGTTCTATTACCAATCGAACTATTACCTAATTTAATTTGTTCTCCTTTTCTTATTTCAAGCCTAATTGAAGCATAGAATTTTAAAGCTCTACCACCAGGAGTAACTTCAGGATTTCCAAACATAACACCAACTTTTTCACGTAATTGATTTATAAATATTACAACAGTATTTGTTTTGTTTACAACACCTGATAGTTTTCTAAGTGCTTGACTCATAAGTCTTGCTTGCAATCCAACATGTGAATCTCCCATTTCACCTTCAATTTCAGCTTGAGGAACTAGTGCTGCTACGGAATCTATTACTATAATACTAATAGCACCACTCCTAACTAATGCTTCACATATTTCTAG
>CANRDA010000081.1 GCA_947629285.1 uncultured Bacilli bacterium | reverse complement strand
AAATTTGCTATATTAAACCCTTATAAAACAACGTTGTCAATACTTTTTATTAATTTTTTTCGTGTCTTTATCCTGAATTATATGCATAATAGTTTGACAATAAGTAAATTTTATACTATAATGTATTTAGTGAAGGAAACTTCATATAATAAAAATGAGATACACTTGATTCTCTTAGTTAAGTGTTTCTCTAATCTATTGATTGGGGAAAACACCGTAATCGAGCTGATTCGGTGTTTTCATTTGAGCTAGTCCTTTTTAAGGGCTAGGATTGTGCAAAGCACAATAAAAGCAAACGCAATTATTCATTCCACTGGAATTTATCCTTCCTATAGATTTTTTATCCATAGAAATCACCTCTTTTCTACTGCTATTAGCAGATAGATTAGAGTAAAACACCTAACTATCAAATGTATCAATACAATTATATACTATTTGGGAATATAAAGTCAATGAAATATTAAAACTTTTGTTCGTAAAATTAACTTTTTAAAACATAAAAGTAAAAGTATTATAAAACATCTAACACTTTAAAGTTTAGGTGTTTTTTTATCAGTTGTAAAAAAAACTTGTTTAGGGTATAATAAAAAAGGAAAGTTGGGATAAGATGTATACATTTACAAGTGATTTAAAAAAAGAAGAGTATGATAAATTTATTGAAAATTATCCTATGGCAAGTTTTATGCAGGAATATAACTGGGCAAATGTAAAAGATAATTGGAATTCCTTTCACTGTGGTTTATATAAAGATGAAAAACTTGTTGGAGTTTGCTTAATACTCGTAAAAAAAGTATTTAAAAATATTAGACTTTTCTATATTCCAAGAGGTTATTTAATAGATTTCACTAATTTTGAAGATTTAAAAGCAATGACTGAAAATATTAAAAAACTTGCTAAAGAAAACAAAGCATATGTTGTTAAAATAGACCCTAATTTTTGTTTAAGTGACAACAGTTTTAAAGATGAGGAGGTAGAACACATCTACTCTAAAGACCATGAGATAAAACATAACAACCTTATAAAATTAGGATATAAATATGGTGGGGTACAAAAGAATATGCACAAGAATCTTCAACCGCAATATAACGTATTTGCCGCTATATGTGATAAAGATTCAAATATATTAACTGAAGAGGAACTATTAAAAAAATATAAAAGAGTTAAATCATACTTAGGTGACTTTCATAAAAAAAGAGGAGTTACTTATGAGATATCTAATGATATAAAAGATGTAGATAGATTAGTTGAACTACTAAAAATTACTGAAAAAAGGCAAAATATAAATTTAAGAAATAAAGATTACTTCGTTAAGATTTTAAACAGCTATAAAGAAAGAGCATTCATGTTTTTTGGTAATGTAGATTTAGATAAATATTTAGAGTTTTTAAAAGATAATAACAATAGTGAAGAGATTATAGAAGTAGAAAAGTTAAAACAAGAATTAGGTTCAACTTTAACACTTTCAACGGGACTATTGTTACTTCCTCAAAATAAAGTGGGTGTTAGAACAAGTGAATACATATATGGAGGAAATAACGTTCTTTTAAATAAACTTCATATATCTGATGGTTTAATATATGAAATGATTAAATACTCTATGAATAACAACTGTCTTTATTGTAATTTAGGAGGTGTTGAGGGAACACTCGATGATAGACTTACATCCTTTAAACAAAAGTTTAACGGAAGAATTATGGAATTCATTGGTGAATATGACCTTCCTATATCAAAAATTTACTATCCTGTTAAAATGTTTTATCCAATATTAATTAAAATTTATAGATTATTAAAAAATAAGTAAGTGGTTCTTACTTATTTTTATTATTTATTTCTTGCTTCTTGTTTCTTTCTTAATTCAGTGTTAAGGACTTTTTTTCTCATTCTAAAGTTGAGTGGAGTTACTTCGACAAGCTCATCTTCATTTATATAGTCTAAACAAATTTCTAAACTCATAAGTCTAGGTCTTTTTAATACTACTGTGTGGTCTTTACTTGAAGAACGAGTATTAGTTAAATTTTTACCTTTTACAACGTTTACAGCCAAATCATTATCGTGATTATTTTCACCTACTATCATACCTTCATATACATCTGTACCTGGCTCAATAAACATAACACCCCTATCTTCAAGATTACCTAATGAATAAGCTGTTGCTTTACCATTTTCCATAGATACAAGTACTCCGTTTTTTCTTGAACCTACATGAGTTCCTGCCTGTTTCCTATATTCTTTATAAGTATGATTAAGTATACCATAACCTTTAGTCATAGTCATAAATTCAGTAGAAAAACCTATAAGACCCCTAGTTGGAACAGTATAGTGAAGTTTAACTTGACCGTCCATACTAGCCATATTCTCCATTACACCTTCACGGTTACCTAATGCCTCTATTACTGGCCCTACGTATTCTTCAGGAACATCTATTTGTACATCTTCAAAAGGCTCACAAACCTCACCATTAATCTCTTTTTTTATTATAGCAGGTTTTAATACTTGAAGTTCGAATCCTTCTCTTCTCATATTTTCTATTAGGATAGAAAGGTGTAATTCACCCCTACCTGATACTATAAATGATTCTGAATCACCTTCAACTGGAGCAACTTTTAGTGATACATCTCTTTCAGTTTCTTTTCTTAATCTTTCTTCAATTTTTCTTGCTGTTACGATTTTCCCTTCTCTACCACAGAATGGACTAGTATTAACTCCAAATGTC
>CANRDA010000080.1 GCA_947629285.1 uncultured Bacilli bacterium | reverse complement strand
GCAAAAGATATTATAAATTATTCTCATGTCTTTTTCAATATTTAGGTGTTGCACTTCAAGCAAAAATTTTCCAAAATCTTCACTTTTGACAAACAAAATATAACGTGTTATAATATACACGTCCTAAGAAGGAGTGAAGTAAACATGAAAATTGCAAGCGTCGATTTAAAGATTAGTGCAGTAAGACGAAGTCAATATCCTACTGATGGAGATTCAGAATATTTACTAGTAGGTAAGAGTAATGTTGGTAAAAGTAGTTTTATAAACACTTTAATAAATAGAAAAAATTATGCTAGAACATCAGCAACTCCAGGTAAAACTCAAACAATAAATTTTTATCATGTAAACGATAAATTTTATTTAGTAGACGCACCTGGATATGGATTTGCTATGTTAAGTAAGAAAAAGCAAAAGAAATTTGGTTTAATGATGGAAGATTACTTGAAAAACAGACCAAACTTAAAACAAGTTTTTATGCTTATAGACTTTAGACATAAACCAACTAATGATGATATAATGATGTATAATTATTTAAAATATTATAAAATACCAGTAACAATAGTAGCTACTAAAACAGATAAAGTAGGAATAACACTCCAACAAAAACAGAGAAATATGATATTAGATGAATTAGATTTAGTAGTTGGTGATGACTTTGTTATGTTTTCTAACGTTACAAAACTTGGTAAAAAAGAAATATATGAAAAAATTGAAAGAACAATGTAGTTCTTTTTTTCATACTATAAATTAGGTGAGTAGATGAGTATTAAATTTATTGATGATTTAACGATGGATATATATGTTAAAAAAGAATTAATAAATGAATTAGATTTTAACGATAAAGATACTTTAGAGAAATATTTAAAAAAACTATTTAAAACTTTAAAAAATAAATATAGTATAACTATAGAAGGATTCTATGATATAGATGTATATATAGATAAATATTATGGAGTAGTGTTTCACCTAGAAAAAGAAGATATAGATTACTATGACTATTTTAAAAATCAAGTAGATATGAGGATAATTACTATTGATACAGAGTTTATGTATGAGGTAGATGATATACCTAAAAGCATTTTAAATAAAGTAAATATACTTGTGATAGATGATAATATTTATATTAAGTTAAAAGAAAAATTAAATAAGTTAGAGATGATGGAGTTAATAGAAAATAGTCGTCTTGTATACGATAAAAACTGATGAAAGTCAGTTTTTATATTACAATTGCAAACAAATTGCCAGAGCCTTTATTTACAAGTTTAGTAAGTGTCTGTTGCAGTTTATATCTAGCATTTTCTGGAGTTAGTGAAAGTTTTGCTTGAATACCTTCTTTAACTATATTATCTATACTTCTTCCAAATATTTCACTTTTCCATATAGCAGTCGGGTCTGTATCTTTATCTTTCATAAGATACTCAATCAACTGTTTACTTTGAAGTTCAGAGCCTATAATAGGTTCAAAAGTAGATTCTACATCTACTCTTATCATATGAATAGATGGTGCGACAGCCTTAAGTTTAATTCCGTAACGAGAACCTTGTTTAATAATCTCAGGTGTTTCAAGTTTCATATCGTTTAGTGTTGGAGATGCAACTCCATATCCTGTAGTTCTAACCATTTGAAGTGCGGACTTAATCTGGTCATACTCTGATTTAGCCTCGTTATAGTCTTGGAATAACATAAGTAGGTCTGCTTTGCTTTTAACACTCATTCCAATAGTATCTTTTAATACTTCATCGTATAAATAATCGGGCGCATCTAAGTTTATAGTTACAATTCCTGTTGATGTATCAACATTTGATATATATGCTTTGTTTATGTGTTCACAGTTTTCAAAGTGTGAGGTAATAGTATCTATATCTCTTAGTTTATCCACTTCAACAACACTCTCTCTAATTTTTTCTATGTATTCGGCTTTTAAAGAATTAGTAGGATTTAAACATGCAATCCAATCTGGCATATTGACTTTAACTTCTGTAACTGGAAATTCATATAAAGATTCTCTTAATACGCTATATACCTCTTTTTCATTCATAGCTTCTACTGATAAAGGTAAAACAGGTACTCTATATTCTTCTTTTAATTTTTCTGCCATTCTCTCTGTTTCAGGTAGTGTTGGATGAGCAGAGTTTAAAATAACTATAAAAGGTTTACCAATTTCTTTTAATTCGTTTACAATCCTTTCTTCTGCTTCTACATAGTTATTTCTAGTTATCTCACCAAATGAACCATCAGTTGTAACTACTATACCAATGCTTGAGTGGTCTTTAATAACTTTTTCAGTACCTATTTCTGCAGCTTCTATAAAAGGAATCTCATCATCATACCAAGGAGTCTTAACCATTCTAGGTCCGTTTTCATCTTCGTATCCTTTAGCTCCTTCAATAACGTAACCAACACAGTCTACAAGTCTTACATTGCAACTAAAGTTATCTATAGTAATACTAGCCGCATTACTTGGTACAAATTTAGGTTCTGTTGTCATAATCATTTTACCTTGTGCGGACTGTGGGATTTCATCTAAACATCTTTTTCTTTCGTACTCATCTTCTATATTGGGTACTACTAAATTTTCAATAAATTTTTTAATAAAAGTAGATTTACCTGTACGAACAGCTCCAACAACTCCTAAATATAAGTCTCCACCTGTACGCTCAGTAATACTTTTTATAATTTCTATTTTCTCCATAACAACCCTCATTTCTAATTAAATATATGAACATAGAGTAAATTTATTACAAAGAATTGTGCTAAGTAATACAGGATTAGGACACGAAAAAATTAATAGATAGATGTTTTGACCATATAAAATAATGGTTAAAG
>CANRDA010000079.1 GCA_947629285.1 uncultured Bacilli bacterium | reverse complement strand
TTTTATTAATTTCAAGCCCAAGTAAACAGTTATCTAAAATATTTCTCCATTCAAATAAGGAATCCTGTTGTAACATATATCCTATTTTAGTATTACTATTAAATTTAATCTCTCCATCTGATTTTTCTTCAAGCCCACAAAGTACAGAAAGAATAGTAGATTTACCACACCCACTAGGACCTACTATAGCGATAAAATCTCCATCGTTTACATCAAATGAGAAATCTTCTACTGCAAGTGTTTCTTGTGTCTTAGTATGATATATTTTCTTTAGATTTTTAATTTCTAAAACATTTTTCATGAGATTCCTCCTCACTAATTTATATTATGAAAGAGTATTCTTTTTTGTTAATGATAAAGATTTATATTTACATTTGATAATATTGGATTAATGTGTTATTATGTAAATAGGAGGTAGTTATGAGTATATTTGACGATGATGATAAATTTGGATTTAATAGTTCACTTAAACATGACTCTATAAATAGAACACATGCTATTAAAATTGACCACAATAGTATACATGAAGATACACATCCAGAAACTTTTCATAATTCCATACATGACCACAGCAGAATTCATGAAGCAATGCATCTAGGAAATGATAATATAATAAGTCCTTTTAATCATGGAAAGAAAGATAAATAAAAAAGTTTAGAGGTGTGATATGAATTATTATACTAATGAAAACTGCATTAATAAAATAAATACAATAAAAGAGACATATTTTAAAAATGTAGATTTATCTAATCCTAGTGAAATAAAGGAATTAAATGATGGTTACTTTGTTAATGTATATACCGTATTAAACGAATTAGAACTTTTTTCTAAATATGACAAAGAGTATTCTTTATGTAGACTTTATAAAGATGATAAGTTTTTACACGAATGGATAAATATTGGCGCTTCTACGTTACATTTAAACATATTTAAACATTCTAATGGGCATAAATATTTGATATACAATATAGATTTGTATGGATATAGTGTACTAGAATTAGATACATTAAAAAATATAAACTATTTACCATACGAATCTTATAATTATGGCGCTGATTTTGAAGAAACCTTTATATTTTGTGATGCACATTACAATGAATACAACGATTGCTTAGCAGTTGAAGGATGTTTTTGGTCAGCCCCATACTCCATAATGCTTTTAGATTTTAAAGAACCACTTAAAATAATCGAAGCAAATAAATGGATTGATATGAATGATGTAATAGAAAAAGGACAATATTATAATATTGATTTTGAAAGTTTTAATAAAGATGATATAACTTGCATTTTTGAACAAACTTCTAAAGGATATGATTTTAAAGAAACATTTTCTATAAAAAAACTTATGAGTTATAAACGATAAAAACTCTTTATTTTAAAGAGTTTTTATATTCTATAAATATTTGTTTATTATTTTTAAGTCTATCAATATCAGGACTTATTTCTAAGGCTTTATCTATGTAATATATAGCTTTATCTACATCGTTTTGATAAAAATAACAAATAGAGAGTAAATCATAGAGAGTGTGGTCCCAACTAAAAATTTCATTAATATATGTCTTTTGATGAGTAGTTATTTTAAGAGCATCTAAGCAGTATTTTTTAACTAGTTCATAGTTTTTTTCTCTATATTCAAGTAGAGCCATTTCAACATATGGGTCTCTAAGGTAGGGTGCTTCTTTTATTGCTTTATTAAGCCACATTCTTGCTTCATCAACTCTATCTAACTCGAGATAGTCTCTTGCAATAAATCTCATAGAGGCACATCTTTCATCTTTCCATATCGCATGAGGTAGTTTTAAGTGTTTAATTAAAGTATCTATAGATTCGTTCCACATATGATAATACATGTATTCTCTACCTAGATAATGCATGTTTCTATCATCAGTCGGGTCTTCTTTAACAGATAACTCTAAAAGTGGTAGATAACTTGCCCTAGATTTAGTAGTATCAGGATAGTGATTTAAAGTTATAGTATCACTAGTTACTTTAATTTCTTTTTTATTACCTATATAACTTAAAACTTCATGTACGGGATGTATCCAAGTATAATCAAATCTACTATGAATTTTTTCTATATAAAAGTTTACTTTAGGTATTTCATTTTCTATGTACCAATTATAGTTATAACTAACACGAGTAGTATCCTTATTCCAGATACTTTCTAGCCTATCTCTCCAGCCTTTAGTGAATACTTCATCTAAGTCTGTACAAACACATATATCAGTATCTTTTGGAACAAGAGCTAAGGATTCATTACGAGCTATATCAAATCTAAAAGGTTCTATAACTTTTTTTGTTACATGTACTTTACGTTTTTTTAATAACTTTACAGTATTATCAGTTGAACCAGTGTCAAGTACATATATTTCATCTGCCTCACTCATCGAATCTACCCATCTATTTACAAACTTCTCTTCGTTTTTAGAGATAGCGTATACTACAACTTTATACTTCTTCATTTCTGGCCCTTCCTAAATATTCAATTATTATAATTGCGAGTGGATTAGTAAAATATGAATTGGAACTTACATCGTCTATGGATGGAGAATTTAAGAAGATTTTTTCTTTAGATAGGTTTACAAGTTCATAAGTATTATTTGTGTTTACAACTGTTATAATGCCTTCAGAAGTAAGGGGAGTAGCAATTGGCTCTTTTAGGAAGACACTACCACCTATATATGTATTATCAGTACCAGTTTGTCTAAAACCTATTGTTACAAAGTCTTTTACCGGGTCAAAGTCACTACCCACATTTACTGTATATCCATTTACAATAAATTTAATCTTATAAAATCCAGTTTTATTAAATTTTATGGTTTTTTCATTTTCATTGAGTGTTATAAGCCGATCAGTATCTATTTCAATTCTAGATATTGGTATTCTTTCTTTTACATTTATTTCTAAGCCTTCCTCTGGATAATTTATTAAGTGGTAAGTAATTAAATATGCGGCTCCTCTAATCTCTGGACCTGCAGGACCAGTTGGCCCTTGAATACCTTGAGGTCCCACCTCACCAGGTATACCTTGTT
>CANRDA010000078.1 GCA_947629285.1 uncultured Bacilli bacterium | reverse complement strand
AGAGAGTGGGAATGTCCAAACTGTTCAAGTTTAAATGATAGAGATATAAGTGCAAGTATAAATATAATGTTTGAAGGGTTAAAATTATATATGAAGAAAGGACTTGGAACTGCAAGTCAATAAAATTTTGACGAAATAAAAAACAAGTAGGGTAGCGACTATCCGAAATTGGTCTATGGAGAGGCTTAGTCTTGATGAAGTAGAAAAAAATGCCAGTGATGGCATTTAGGTCAAAATTTATTTTGACTTTTGTTCAAAATGTTTAAATATTTAAGCAATTAAATACTATATTTATTTGCTTTTTTGTGATATTATAATTACATTGAGGTGATTTAATGAGAGAGTTAACAGAGCAAGAACAAGTTAGAAGAAATAAGATAGATGAGATAAGTAAATATACTAATCCTTATCCAGACAGTTATGATATAACTAATACTTTAAAAGAGGCTCGTGAGTTAGATGATGGAACTAAAAACATAAGTATTGCAGGAAGAATTGTATTTATGAGAAAGATGGGTAAATTAAGTTTTATCCGTTTAAGAGATTTAGAGGCAGATATACAAGTACAATTAAAGTCAGATGTAACAGATGAAAAAGATTATGAATTCTTTAAAAAGCTTGTAGACTTAGGAGACTTTGTTGGAGCTAAAGGAGAGATTATAACAACACAAACAGGTGAAAAAACTTTACTTGCAGAAAATATTACATTCTTAGGTAAAGCTTTAAAACCACTTCCAGAAAAATTTCATGGTTTATCTGATATAGAAATGAAATATAGAGAACGTTATGTAGATTTAATATCTAATGAGGAATCCAGAAAAGTATTTTTAGGAAGAAGTAAACTATATTCATTTATACATAAATTTTTAGGAGAAAATGGATTTTTACAGGTAGAGACACCTATTTTACAAAGTGCGGTATGTGGAGCTGCTGCAAAACCATTTTATACACATCACAATGCTCTTGATACTGATTTTAATTTAAGAATCGCACCAGAAACATACCTAAAACAATGTATAGCAGGTGGGTTTAATAGAGTGTATGAAGTTGCAAGATGCTTTAGAAATGAAGGTATGGATAAAGAACACCTACAAGAGTTTACTCAAGTAGAGTGGTATGCATCATACTGGAACTTTGAAGATAATATAGTATTTTATCAAAAATTTATAAAGGCACTTTTAATGGAATTATTAGGTACTACTACTATTGAATATCAAGGTGTAACTTTAGACTTTGGAAAAAATAATTGGGATAGAATAAACTATGTAGAAAAAATGAAAGAAATACTTGGATTTGATTTCTTAAGTATAGAAGACCCTAAAATATTAAAAGAAAAGATTGTAGAAAAAGGATTATTTACTATGCAAGATTTAGATGAATATAAATCTATGAGTCAAATAATAGATTTTGTATACAAAAGAACTATAAGAGCAAATATAGTTGGACCAGTTATAATATACAATTATCCTGCTTTCTTAATCCCTCTTGCAAGAAGAAATGATAACGATAATAGAATTATAGATGTATTCCAAGTAGTCGCATGTGGTACTGAATTATGTAAAGCATACTCTGAACTTGTAAATCCTATTGTACAAAGAGAAGCCTTTGAAGGACAATTAAAAGCAAGAGAACAAGGCGATGATGAGACTATGGAAGTAGATGAGAGCTTTATGGGTGCTATGGAGCAAGGAATGCCACCAATATCTGGACTTGGCTTTGGAATAGATAGATTGCTTATGTTGATATATAATCAACAATCTATTAGAGATGTAGTATTATTTCCAATGATGAAAGATAAAAATTAATATGATTTTGTATGTTGTAAGACATGGGGAAACAATTTGGAATAAAGAAAAAAGGATTCAAGGGATAACAGATATTCCACTATCAAAGAAAGGCGAAGAAGATGCTTTTGAACTTCAAAAACTAGTAAGTAATTTAAATATAGATGTTGTTATATCAAGTCCTTTAACTAGAGCTATAAAAACAGCTAAAATATTAGTAGATTCTAAATATCCAATAAATACTGATGATAGAATCAAAGAACGTAGTTGGGGTTTAAATGAAGGAGCTAAGGTTGACGAAGTTGATACGATTGATTGTTGGGATGTAATACTTAATACAAGTTTAAATAATATTGAACCTATACAAGATTTTATGTATAGAGTATCTGACTTTTTAGAAGATATTAAAGTTCGTTATAAAGATAAAAATGTATTAGTAGTTACTCATAGTGCGGTTATTCGTGTTATTCATTATATGTTAGGGAATATTCCAGAAGATGGTGATTTGTCTAAAATAAATATTCCAAATTTAAGAATATTAGAATATAAAATTTAAAGGAGAGTTTATGAAAATATTATGTATAAATGCAGGTAGTTCATCACTTAAATTTCAAGCATATGAAATGCCTGAGGAAAAGGAATTAATAAATGGTTATATAGAAAAAATAGGAGAAGAAGATTGTTTTTGGACAATTAAGATAAATGGAGAAAAAATAAAAAAAGAAAAATATTTAAAGAATCATAATGAGGCAGCTCAAGTATTAATAGATGAGTTGTTAGAGCACAATGTGGTTAAGTCTTTAGATGAAATAGATGCTGTAGGACATAGGGTGTTGCACGGTGCTGAAAAATATTCTGATTCAGTTTTGATAACAGATGAAGTAATTAAAGATATAGAAAGCAATACTAAACTAGGACCACTTCATCATCCAGGTAATTTAGCAGGTATTAAAGCTATGGAAGAAATAATACCAAATACTCCACAAATAGCTGTATTTGATACTGCATTTCATCAGACAATGCCAAAGAAAAATTATATATATCCTGTTCCAATTGAGTGGTATGAAAAATATGGTGTAAGAAAATATGGATTTCATGGTACAAGTCATAAATATATAACTGAGAAGATGCAAGAAAAGCTTAATAAACAAAATATAAATCTAATAATATGTCATATAGGTAGTGGTTCTAGTATAACTTGTGTTAAAGATGGTAAAAGTTATGATACTACTATGGGATTGACACCTTTAGATGGACTTATGATGGGAACACGTAGTGG
>CANRDA010000077.1 GCA_947629285.1 uncultured Bacilli bacterium | reverse complement strand
AAGACTATAGAACAAATTGCTAACCTACGTGGAAAAAAAGTAGAGGAGATAAGATAATATGAAGTTACATGAATTACATCCAAGTGAAGGTGCTTTTAAAACTAGTAAAAGAGTTGGTCGTGGAGTTTCTTCAGGACACGGAAAAACTAGTGGTAAAGGACATAAAGGACAAAATGCTAGAAGTGGCGGAGGAGTAAGACCTGGATTTGAAGGTGGACAATTACCACTTTTCAGACGTTTACCAAAAAGAGGTTTCTCTAATGCTATGTTTAAAGTTGAATATGCAACAATTAATGTAAGTGATTTAGAAAAATTTGAAGATGGAGCAGTAGTTACTCCAGAATTATTAAAAGAAATGGGAGTTTTGAAAAAACAACTTGCAGGAGTTAAAGTATTAGGTAATGGAGAATTAACTAAGAAATTAACTGTTAAAGCAAGTAAATTCTCAAAATCTGCAATAGAAAAAATAGAAGCCAAAGGTGGAAAAGCAGAGGTGATTTAATATGTTTGCCAATTTTAAGCAAATATTTAATTCAAAAAATCGTGATTTATTAAAAAGAATCTTATTCACCTTAGGAGCATTATTAGTATTTAAAATAGGAACTGCAATAATAGTTCCAGGTGTAGTTGTAGATAAATCAAAGATGTCATATTTGGAAATCTTAGATGCCATGAGTGGTGGAGGATTTCAAAGAGCATCTATCTTCGCACTTGGTGTTACACCTTACATCACTGCTCAAATAATAGTTCAGTTATTATGTGCGGATATAGTACCATATTTCTCTGAACTATCTAAACAAGGTGGAGTAGGAAGAAGAAAATTAAATCAAATAACAAGATTTATAGGAATTGCTTTAGCATTCCTACAAGGATATTTATACTCTTATGCATATATAGGAAATGGTACTCCAATGGATTATATGTTATATTCACTAATTCTAACAGCAGGAACTGCATTCTTAATGTGGGTAGCAGATGAGATAACTTTAAAAGGAATTGGGAATGGAATGTCACTTATAATTATGGCAGGTATAATCAGTGTACTTCCAGGTATGTTTAAAAACCTATGGATTGAGTTATCTACTAGTTTTTTAGGAATATCAATCTTTGTTGCTTTTATACTTATATTTATAGCTATAATAGTTGGCGTTATATATGTAGAATGTGCAGAAAGAAGAATACCTATACAGTATGCTAATAAATCAACTAGTACTTTAGGTAAACAAAGTTATATGCCATTTAAATTAAATAGTGCAGGAGTTATGCCAGTTATATTTGCATCTGCATTGTTATCTATACCACAGATATTATCATCAGTTATAAAGAATGATTCATTTACACTCTTTGTACAGAAATATCTAACTTATACAGATGGTGTAGGATTAATTGTGTATGTTGTATTGATTTTTGCATTTGCTTACCTTTATACATTTATGCAACTTAAACCAAAGGAGATGTCTGAAAATCTAAACCAAAACGGTGGATATATTCCGGGCATACGTCCAGGTAAGGAAACATTAGAGTATGTAAAGACAGTGTTAAAAAGAATTACTATAGTAGGTGCATTATTCTTATCAGTACTTGCAATACTTCCAATACTTTTTGACAAATTTACTAGCTTGCAAACTCCTATATCAATAAGTGGTACTGGACTATTAATCGTAGTTGGAGTTGCACTCGAGACTTATAAGCAATTAGAAAGTCAATTAGTAAGTAGAACTTACGTAAAAGGTAGAAGGGGAAGAAGAGTATGAAAAGTGTTATTTTAATAGCTGCTCCAGCAGCAGGTAAAGGAACAGAGGCTGCCTTACTTAAAAGTGAATATAATATGCCTCATATATCAACAGGAGATATCTTAAGAGAAAAAAGTAAAGAAGACTCAGAAATGGGTAGAGATATTAGTTATAAAATTAACAATGGAATATTTGTTAGTGATGATATTATAATAGATATATTAAAAGAAAGAATAAAAAAAGAAGACTGCAAAAATGGTTACATTTTAGATGGTTTTCCTCGTAATGTAGCCCAAGCAGAAGCTTATCAAGAAATGCTTAAAGAACTTAATAAAGAATTAGGTGTTGTAATAGTTATAGATATAGATAAGAGTCTTGCTGCTGCACGTATAGCAGGAAGAATATCTTGTCCAAACTGTAAAGAAGTTTATAATACTAATTCTAAGGAGTTAACTCCAAAAGTAGAAGGTATTTGTGATAAGTGTGGAGAAAAACTTGTTAAAAGAGCAGACGATAATGAAGAAACTTATTTAGATAGGTATAATACTTATATAGAAAAGACTGCTCCATTAATAGATTACTATACTAAACTTGGTGTAGTATATCATGTAGATGGAAATAGTGGTAAAGCTTCAACTCATGAACAAGTAAAAAAAATACTAGGAGAATAAAATGATTAACATTAAAACTCCAAGAGAGATAGAACTTATGCGTGTAGCTGGTGAAATAGTAGGAGATACACATAAATATCTAATTCCTTATTTAAAACCTGGAATAACTACTAAAGAAATAGATTCACTAGCTCGCGATTATATCATCAAAAGAGGAGCAATCCCTTCTTGTTACCACTACGATGGTTACCCTGGAAATATCTGCATTTCTATTAATGAAGAAGTAGTACACGGTATACCTGGTAAAAGAAAGTTGTGTGAAGGAGATATAGTTACTTTAGATATATGTGCTTGTTATAAGGGGTATCACGGCGATAGTGCTTGGACATACCCTGTTGGAAATATATCGGATGAGAAAAAATATCTTTTAAAACACACAGAACAGTCTCTTTATGAAGGACTAAAAGTGGTAAAAGCAGGTGCTCATATAGGTGATATAGGAGAGGCGGTACAGACATATGCCGAATCTCATAACTTAGGAGTAGTAAGAGAACTAGTAGGTCATGGTGTTGGAAACAATCTTCACGAAGACCCTGACGTTCCAAACTACGGAAAGAAAAATACTGGACCTATCTTAAAAGAAGGAATGGTTATTGCAATAGAGCCTATGATTAATTTAGGTACTAGAAATGTATACTTAGAAGATGACGATTGGACAGTAGTTACTGCTGACAATTTACCATCTGCTCACTTTGAACATACAGTATTAATTACCAAAGATGGGTATGAAATATTAACAAAGAGGTGAAATAGTGGCAAAAGACGATGTAATCGAAATGGAAGGAAAAGTATTAGAAGTATTGCCAGGCTACGTATTTAAAGTAGAACTAGCAAACAAACATGTAATTACGGCGCACGTTTCGGGTAAAATGCGAATGAACATGATTCGAATTTTAGCTGGTGATACAGTAATGGTTGAGTTATCAACATACGATTTAACACGTGGTCGTATAACCTACAGAAAATAGGAGGTAAGAAAGATGAAAGTTAAACCATCAGTAAAACCAAT
>CANRDA010000076.1 GCA_947629285.1 uncultured Bacilli bacterium | reverse complement strand
CATATCTCTCCTACTACGTTATATGGAACAGTCCTTCTTGTTGATGGATTTATTATTTTAATATAGTTACCTGCAAGAGGTATACCTATTGAACCACTTTTATTTACATCATCGTGAGCGAGAGTAACTGCAGCAAGCGCCTCAGATAATCCATATCCTTGAACTATTCTTGCTTTAGAATGGTGTTCCTTAAGATAATTATTTATTTTATCTTCTAGTGGTTTATTTAATATATCTCCTCCACTTACTACATATTTTAAGAAAGATAAATCTAAATCTTTTTCGTTTTTATTAGATATAAGTGCCTCAAAGAGTGTTGGTACACCAAGTACACAAGTAGGTCTAGTCTTCTTAAATAATGTATCAAACTTTCTTGAATTAAACTGTGGAATTAATATGGTGTAGCAACCTAAAGCAAGTGGTGTATGCATAGTAACGCTCAGTCCAAATCCATGAAAGTTAGGCATAATAGCAAGACAACAATCACCCGGGTGTAAATTAACTAAAGAAATTTTCTCTTGCATAGATGCAAGTATAAAAGATCTATTTTGTATAACTACATTTTTAGGATTGCCACTAGTACCTCCACTATGTATTATAACGCAAGGAGTATCTTTACCATACTTAGTAGTTATTTTATCTTTACTTAAGGTAGATAATCTTATAAATTTATTCCAAGATATAAAATATTTATTTTTAGGATATTTTTTATACTTATTTATTTGAGTTATTTTATAACCTATATTCATAAATATATTCATAGAATCTGCAGGAGATACAAATATAACTTTTTTAACCCCTGTTGTTTTTATACAGTCTTTTATCTTAGAATAAAACACATCTATCATAACTAAATACTTACTATTAGTAGATATTAAACTATTTTTTATCTCTTCTTCTGCTGATAGAGGATGTAGCATATTTGCAATCGCACCAAGTTTATTTAAAGCATAAAAAGATATTAATGCCTCTGGTATATTTGGCATACAAATAGTTACAATATCCCCTTTTGATACATTTAACTTTTTAAAAGATAAGGCTGCTCTATCTATTTCTTTAATAAATTTTTTATATTTAACTTTTTTACCAAAGTATTCATAAGCAGTATTATCTGGATATTTCTCATAACTTCTATGTACCTGTTCATATAAACTTATATTAGGTATTTTAATATCTAAGTCCTCTTTAGTATAATACTTGCTCCAAGGAGCTGGAATAGTCTTTTTCTTTTTAAATATATCTATAATACTCATTTTTTATCACCCACCATTTTAAAAATTAAATCTCTTAATTTATTGTTTTCTAAATCTAAGTCACTACTTATAGATAAAGGTTTACCAAATGTTATTTTTAAATTTTTAGAAAACAGTTTATACTTACCTGTTATAGCAAAAGGAACAATTTTAGTATCAGTATCATAAGCCATTTTAACTGCTCCTATTTTAAATGGAAGTAATTCACCCTTTTTACTGAATGTTCCCTCAGGAAATATACCTATTACCATATCATTTTCTAAATACATTTTAGCAGTTTTTAATGCATCTGGATTTTTCTTGCTTCTATCAACTGGTATTAATCCTAAATTAGAAAATATAACTTTCTTAAATCCTTTAAATAACTCTACTTTAGCAAGAAAGTGTATACATCTTTTAGTTGAAGACATAAGAAGTACACAGTCAAAATTATTAGTATGATTACCTGCTAAAATAACTCTACCTTCTTTAGGAATATTCTCACTACCTATTATTTTAGGCCTATATAGGTTTAAAAACAAGAATTTTAATATTGGTCTAACTATTTTATAAAACTTAGATTCTCTAACTTTATTATCCATAATACTCACATTATAATTATATCAAATTTAGAGTATAATAATCAATAATAATTTATTATATAATTTTAATTACACCTTTTAAACACCCCTATATTGTATACCCTTTATTCATGTAGCAATGACTTATTTTTGGGTGCCCTAAAAAGTGCCATAAAGATAATAATTAGTGATAATATTTAAAAAGTCTTGTACCTAATAATAGGAAAACAAGACTTTATATACAATTTATGGCGGAGCAGGAGAGATTCGAACTCTCGCACCAGTTTCCCGGTCTACACCCTTAGCAGGGGCGCCTCTTCGGCCTCTTGAGTACTACTCCGTGACCACATATAGATTATAGCATATTTTTTTTATAGTTTCAACAATTATTTTGATTTTTTACTATACAACTTTGAAGATGAATTATATGTAATATTAAGAAACCATTTTATTTTTTAATTTTTCTAACACCTTTTGCTCTTTTCTTGATACTTGTACTTGAGATATACCTATTATTTTAGATGTTTCACTTTGCGTATAATCTTTAAAATACCTATTATTTATTATTTGTTTTTCCTCGCTGTTTAAATTATTTAAACTTTCTTTAAGTAATAATAACTCATCTATGTTATTAGACTCTCCAATAACATCTTGTAGCGTTAATGCATTACCATCATTATTAATAGGTTCATCTATACTTTTGATTTTATTTGTACTAAGTATCGCATCAGATACCATATATTCAGGTATTTCTAGGAAGTTCGCTATTTCTTTTATACTAGGCTCTTTCATTAATTTTTGAGATAAAAGTATATATGCTTTTTCTATTTTTAAATTTAATTTTGATACTTCCCTACTTATCTTCAACCCTTTATCTGTTCTAACGAGTTTTTTCATCTCTCCTAATATGTATGTAAATGCATATGTTGTAAATTTACAGTTCATATCGGGATTATACTTTTTATATGCTTCTATCATTCCAAGTCTACCTGCTTGGTATAAATCATCCTTATATGGATAATTTTTAAAATAATTTGCAACATAATAAATAAGATTTTGATTTTCTAATATAATGTCCTCCATATAATCACCTTAAGTTTAATATATTCATAGCACTCAACTCATCAGTTGTCTCATATACATAGTTTATAAGCCTACTCTTCTTTAATTTCTTTCTAATATTATCATTATTACCACACATTAAACTTCTTCCATCATTACTTTTACAAAGTTCATAATTATAAAATATAGTATTTATTCCCTTTATATCTATCGATTTTAAATTAGTGAAGTTAAATACAATATTTCTAATACCATTCTCTTTTACTATTTTAGTAACTCTTTTATTCATCTTATTTATTGTATCTTTATTTAAATGTCCCCTAAGTCTTACGAATAATATACCCTTTCTAAATTCTGTTCCAACAGTTAACATATATTCACCTTCCTATTTAATTTAGCACACTTTAATTTTTATTTATACTGATTCGACAAAAGTAGAATTTTTTTTACCCTCTACATATATTATTCCGCAAAACTTTTCGATTTCCTTTTTTTTTACGAAAAGTTGTGTTTAAGATAATGACTGATAAGAAAAAATATGTTATACTATAAATAGCCAAATAAAGATTGTGGAAAGG
>CANRDA010000075.1 GCA_947629285.1 uncultured Bacilli bacterium | reverse complement strand
TCTGTTATTTTTGGAAATACTAATAATACTAATATTGATAACATTACTATTACTGCTAAGAGCTCTATAAGTGTAAAACCTTTTTTCATAAGCTTCTCCTTTACTATCTTACACTTATATTTTCTCTCATTTCCCAGCATTCTGTCAAGAGAAACATTTGTTTACTTGTAATAACAAAATTTACTTATTTCATTTTTATTAACCTTTTCACACTATATTCTAAATACTCATCATTAATATCCATTTTATTTAAATCAATTGGTTCTCCAAATTTTATTTTTAAATTACCATTATGTTTATAATCACCACTTATACCAAAGGGTAAAATTAAAGAATTAGTCTTTTTAGCAATCTTTGTTATACCACTTTTAAAGGGCAATATAATATTTTCTGTTTTATTTCTAGTTCCCTCTGGAAATATACATATAGTATTATTACTATTTAATAATTTTATTGTTTCTTTAATCGCACTAACATCTATTCCTTCCCTATTTATTGGATATGCACCTAAAGATTCAAAAATAAACTTTAATAATTTATTTTTAAACAATTCTTTTTTTGCCATATAATGTATATTATCTTCTATATATAGTGCGACCAAAGGTACATCCCAAAATGATTTATGATTTCCAACTAATATATATGGTTTAACTGGAATATTTTCTTCTCCTGTTACCACAGGTTTAAAAATTAATTTAATTGGTACACCTATTATATTTTTCATACTCTTATAAAATTTAATATTAGTTTTATTTTCCATTTTTCACCTTTTTAACTACTAACTATATCTACAAAACTTTCAAGTCTTGTCTCTATCCCACCACTACTTTCTATATCATCTATAATTATATTTATATAAGGTTTATTTAGTTTTCTCATAACTAACTCATTTACTAAACTATCAGGTCCACAAGGAAAACTAGATAAAAATATTATTCCATCTATTTTATCAATACACTTACTTATACTACTTATATTTTCTTTATTATATTTCCAATATAATCCTTTAGAAAATTTAATATACTCATCACAAGTAAAAAATAAATCACTATAAATAATTTCTATATTTAAATTTTTTAACATATTTATAATAGGTTCTCCTATTAGTTTATCATATATATTATATGGATGTCCTACAAGTAATATTTTCTTTTTATCACTTCTTAAATTTCTCAAATTATTTAATACCTTAGATTTTTTTATCTTACTCTCTTTAGTAATTGCATACTCATATGCATTTCTTATATCCTTTTTACTTATGCCAATATATGTTCCAATATTAATTAACCCTTTAAATAAAGTTTCCTTATTTTTTAAATTAATATTATAATTTAATATTTTTATATCAAATAAATTATTAATAATATCATATAAAGCTAGAAAGTTAGTACACGTCTGATTACTAAGTCCATAATTATCTATTCTAGGTATCAATATATAATCACACTTACCTTCTAAATAGGCAACATGTCCAATAAAATTTTTCATAGATAAACACATCTCATCTTGAGAATACTTTATTCCTAAATCCATTATATCTTTATTTGTTTCAGGACTTATAACGTAATCTATTTTTAAATAATCAAAAAAATTAATCAAAAAATCTTTATAGTAATAATAATACATACTTCTAGGTATTCCTATTTTCATAATCTCACCAATTAATTATATGATTAATTTTTAAACATAGTATTGAAATAAAGTGAGATTAATTATATAATATTCTTGAAAGGAGTAAGGAGTATGAAATTAAAATATTTAACTATAGCTTTTATATCAATTTTATTACTAAGTGGATGTGGCAATAGTGGAAACAAACTAACTTGTTCAATGTTAGAAGAAGAAAATGGTATAAAAATAAGTGAAACAATATCTGTAATTTTTGACAATGAAAAAGCAAATTCTGTAGAAATGGGCGCTAAAGTACAACTAGTTGATAAAGATTTAAAAAATTATTGGGATTCATTTATAGAGACATTTGATGATAATTTTTCAAATCATAAAGAAGAAAACGGAATAAAACTTTCTATCAATAATGATAAAAAGAATTATACATATTCTGTTTCTGTTAAAGCAGATTTAGCTAAAGTAAGTGAAGATTCACTATACGATTTTGATTTAGAAGATTTATATGATTCAGACTACACTTTTGAAACACTTAAAGAAGAGCTTGAAGATAGTGGATTTACTTGCAAATAGTAAATCCTTTTGTTTACTTTTTTTTTCATTTGTAGTAAAATCTTTATATGGAAAGGTGATTATATGTATATAAAAGAATTAACCAATAATGAGTTTAATCTTTTTACAGGTACATTCCCATATTATTCAATTTATCAAACTAGCGAATATGGTTTTTTAATGAATACACAAAATTATACTACAATTTTTTTAGGAATGTTGGACGAACAAAATAAAATAATTGCAGCTAGCCTTATATTAATAGAAAAAAATAATATGTTTAAATATGCATATGCACCTAAAGGTTTTTTAATTGATTATAGTAATCATGAATTAGTAGAAGAATTTACTAGATTAATAAAAGAATATTTAAATAGAAAAAAAGTTATGGCTATTAAAATAAATCCAATGATTATTAGAAGTTCATATGACTATAGAACAGGTACTACAAATATAAATTCTAACTTTGAAAGCCAATTAGCATTTTTAAAAAGTTTAGGTTATTATCACCTAGGATTTAATAACTTATTTGAGGCTTTTAAACCTAGATTTGATGCTATTATAGACTTAAATAAACCTATTACTACCCTATTCGGTAATATGAATAAAAACTTTAAAAATAAAGTTAAAGGGGCGGATAAAAATGGTATTAGAATAATAAAAGGTACAGAAAATGAAATAGATTACTTATATGATGAAGTAAAAAATAAATATCCAAGAGATAAAAAATATTTTAAAGATGTGTTATACTTCTTTAAAAAAAGAAATATGATAGATTATTATTATGCTAAATTAGATACTAATGCATACCTTATAAATGTACAAAAAAAATACCAAAGACAAATTGAAATTTGCAATAAATTAAATAATAAATTATTTAGAAATGTTGGTAAAAATAATACTAAATTAATAAATAATAAAATATACCAAGAAAACAAACTAAATGAATTAAAAAAAGAATTAATATATTCAACTAAATTATTAAAAGAAAGTCCAAAAGGTATTATTGTTGCAACTATGCTAATAGCTAAATATAGAGATGAAATATACGTATTTATGGATGGTTATAATAAAGATTTTAAAAGGATGAGTGCTAAACACTTAATGACATGGAAATTAATCGAAAAATATTCTAAAGAAAAATATAAAAGATTTAACTTAGGTGGTATGACTAATCCTACTATTAAAAATGAAAAATATAAAGGATTAAATGAATTCAAATTAAGTTTCAATGCTAGATGCGTTGAATATGTAGGAGACCTTGAATTAATAACTAGTCCTGGTATATATAATTTATATAGAAATTCTAAACCTATT
>CANRDA010000074.1 GCA_947629285.1 uncultured Bacilli bacterium | reverse complement strand
TATAAAAGAATGTGCTGATAAAGGACATATTGCAGCCATATATGATTTAGGAGCTAATTTCTATTACAATGGTAGAGGCACAGATGTTAATTATGAACTTGCGAACGTCTATTTAAATTTAGCAAAGGAAAACGGGTTAAAAAGAGCAATAGATTTGTATGAAACAAGAAATAAAGTAAAAAAATAAAAACGAGGAGATATTAAAAATGGAAAAGGAATTGAATAATTACATAATAATTCACGGTAGTTTTGGATCTAGTAACGGTAATTGGTTCCCATGGCTAAAAAATGAATTGGGAAAAAGAAATTTAAAAGTTGATGTTCCTCAAATGCCAGTTGGTGTAGGTATTCAAAATTTTGAAAGTTGGTCTAAAGTTTTAAATGAATTAACAATCAATGAAAATACAATTATTATAGCCCATTCAATCGCACCAGTATTTGTTTGTAAATATTTAATAACAAACAAAATAAAAGTTAAAAAATTAATATTTGTATGTGGATTTAATAATTATATTGGTATAAATAATGATTTTGATGCAGTAAATAAACCTATGTTTATAGATAATTTAAAAGGAATTAAAAAATATTGTAATGATATAATTTGTTATTATTCAGACAATGACCCTTATGTAAAATTTGATGTAGAAAAAGACTTTGCAGATACCATATCAAATAAACAATATGTTATTCATAATGGTGGACATATAAATAGCGAAAGTGGATATACAAAGTTTGATGAGATATTAAAATCACTTTAAGAAAGGAATTTATAATAGTGGGAAAATTAGTTTGTATAGGTGGTGGTGAAATTCCAAGAATTAAAAATGGAGCATTACTACCTTATGAGACAAAAGAAATAGATGAAGAAATAGTTAAATTATCTGATAAAAAAAATCCTGAATTACTTTTCATAGGGACAGCATCAAAAGATAATAATGAATATTTTTTAGCAATAAAAGATATATTTGAAAAACTTGGATGCAATGTTTATAATTTAAATTTATTAGAAGATAATTTAGATAATAAAAATATAAAAAGAATGATTTTAAATACTGATATAATCTATGTCGGTGGTGGAGCTACAAGATTCATGTTACAAAGGTGGAAAGAGCTTGGTGTAGATAAGTTATTAATACAAGCATATAACATGGGAATTGTATGCTCTGGATTAAGTGCAGGAAGCTATTGTTGGTTTAAATATAACTATGATTTGATAGAAGGATTAGGAATTATAAATGCAGTAAATTGTGTTCATTATGAAGAAAAAGATGAAATTGCAAGAAATAAGTTTTATGATGTGATTAAAGAAAAGAAATTAGATGGAATAGCACTTGAAAATTGTACAGCACTCAAAATAGTAGATGGAAAAATGAATGTAATAAAAAGCAATAAAGATAGAAATGCATATAAAATTACATATAAAGATGGTAATTTCATAGAAACAATAATTGAATAAAGGATTTAAATATTATGAAAAATAAAATTGTAACAATTTTTACAATAATATTTTCTATTATATGTGGAATTATATCTAAAGATTATTTCTTGGGAACATTAATACTTGCAAGTGGGCTTTTAAATGCATATTATGCTAGTATAGGTAAAACATATAATTATATATTTGGTGCTTTATACTGTTTATTAAGTGCTTATGTTAGTTATGTTAATGGTTTATATGCAATGGCAATATTATCTTTAATTATATATTTCCCTTTACAAATTCAAGGATATATTAGTTGGATAAAGAAAAAAGATAATAATAACGAAGTTAAAATTAGAAAATTTACATTTAAAAGTTCAGTTATTATAGTATCTAGTTGTGTTGTAGGTAGTGTTTTATTAGGTTTATTATTAACTAAAATCCCTACGCAACAATTAGCATTCTTAGATTCTAGTAGTAATATTATTAATCTATGTGGGATAATACTTATGAATTTAAGGTTTCAAGAGTGTTGGATAGTTTGGTTATTTAATAATAGTATAGACTTATCTATATGGTTAATAAGTTTTATAAATAAAGGACCTAATTCATTAATGATGTTGTTAGTATCAATAGGCTATTTACTAATTAATATTTACGGATTATATAAATGGATAAAAAAGAGTAGGGATGATTAAAATAAAAAATTATATATTAGAAGAATATCAAAAAAATGATGTAAATAATTTAAAACCATTTACTTATACAATAAATTAATAGTATAATTATAATGTGATTGTATGAAAGATTTATTTAATTTAAAAAAGAATATAAGTGTTAGTATACTAAGTTTAATATATTCACTATTAATTATATTTGGTACTAGTTATATGATTAAAGGAACTGCTAGTATAGTATTTAAAAATTATATACTAAGTATAATTGCTTTAATAGTACTTTTTACTTTGTTTAGAGGTATTATTCTATTCATATTTAGTTTAATAGATAAATATAAACCTAAAGTAAGTAAACTTAAAAACATTTATGATAAACATCCGTTTATCATAAGTATTACAGTAATACTTATATTATGGCTACCTTATATAATATCGTTTTATCCAGTTATACTATCACCTGACCCAAGCTACCAGTTAAAACAATATTTTGGTATACCAAATAAGTATTCTGATTATTCAGTAATGATAGACCCGAGTGTTACTATAACGAATCACCACCCAGTCATACATACCTTACTTTTAGGTACATGTTTAAAACTAGGTAATATGATTGGTAGTGATAACTTAGGATTATTTATGTATAGTATAATTCAGATACTTATATTATCTAGCGTGTTAGCATTTACTTTATACTACATGAAAAAGATAAATACACCTTTTAAATATAGAATATTTTCATTATTAGTTTATTCACTTGTACCGATGTTCCCATTATATGCGATGAGTGCGGTAAAAGATGTTATATTTACATCTCTTATAATACTTTATATATTACTTATATATCACTTAGTAAAAAATAAAATAGACTTAAAATTAAAACACATACTAGGTATATTGTTACTGTTAATACTTATAGTTTTATTTAGAAATAATGGCTTTCATATAATACTTTTAAGTTTTCCATTCCTTTTATTAACAGAAAGGACAAACTTTAAAAAACTATTACTTATATTTATATTATTTTTAACATTTAATTATTCGTATAACAATATAATACTTCCAAGCTTTAAAGTGACTCCATCAAGTATTAGAGAAACACTTTCAATACCTTTTCAGCAAACTGCAAGGTATGTTAAATATAACGAGTTGACTAAAGAAGAATACGCAATTTATGATAAAGTATTAGATATGAGTGATTTAAGTAAGAGGTATAAGCCTGAGATAAGTGACCCGGTTAAAAATAAGTATAATAAATATACGACAAATGAAGAATTAAAAGAGTACTTCGAGTATTGGTTTAAAGACTTAACTAAAGACCCGGTAACTTATATAGATGCAACAGTAAGTAATACCTATGGATATTTTTACCCATTTAAAACTAATTGGTATATATACTATAAATACGATACTAGAATAGTTAAGG
>CANRDA010000073.1 GCA_947629285.1 uncultured Bacilli bacterium | reverse complement strand
CTTAGGAGAAACAAGTGGCTGGTACGGAGATGGAAATACATTTGTTTCCGCTAGCAATCCGTGGTTCGTCCGTGGTGCCGATAATTCCAGTACATCCAATGCAGGAATATTCAGCTTCAGTAGTGGTAATGGCACTAGTGATATTTATCATACATTCCGTGTAGTTCTTTCCCCAACAACGTAAGACAATGCATGCATATGTAAATAATGCTTTAATGACAATTATACTAATATATAAAGATAGTACCAAAACTATCTTTTTAAATTCAAATTTTTTTCTTAAAATGTTGAAAATATAATATAATTATAGTATAATCTATATGTTCAAAGAGGGTGAGCTTATGATAGAAAGATTAGAAAATATAGAAAAGCGTTATGATGAAATAATGGATGCATTAACACATCCCGATGTAATAAATGATATAAAAAAGACTATGGAACTTAGTAAGGAACAGGCACTTTTAAGAGAAAATTATGAAGCATATCAAGAATATAAAAAAGTATTACAAAATATAAAAGAGGCTAAGGAACTTATGAAAGATTCTGAACTTTTAGAATTTGCAAAAGAAGAGTTAGAAGAAAATGAAAAGAAAAAGAAAGATATGGAAGATGCTTTTGAAATAATGCTTTTGCCAAAAGACCCTAATGATGGTAAGGATGTTATTGTTGAAATAAGAGGTGCTGCCGGAGGGGATGAAGCAAATATATTTGCTGGAGATTTATATAGAATGTATACATATTATGCAGAGAGCAACGGTTGGAAAGTAGAAGAGTTAAATGCTGTTGAAGGAGATGCTGGGGGATATGCTCAAGTTGAATTCAAAATAAAAGGAGATAATGTATATTCAAAATTAAAATATGAAAGTGGTTCACATAGAGTACAAAGAATACCTACAACAGAATCAAACGGAAGAATTCAAACATCCACTGCAACAGTACTTGTAATGCCTGAGGTTGATGATATAGATATAGAAATTAAAGATAGTGACCTTAGAATTGATACATTTTGTGCATCAGGACATGGAGGTCAAGGTGTTAATACTACGCCATCAGCAGTAAGAATTACTCATATTCCAACAAATACAGTTGTAACTTGTCAAAATCAAAGAAGTCAAATACAAAATAAAGCAGAGGCTATGGAAGTACTTAAATCAAGACTATATCAAATGGAACTTGAACGTCAAGAAGAAGAATTAGGCAGTGAGAGAAGAAATAAAATAGGTACAGGTGATAGGTCAGAAAAAATTCGTACTTATAATTATCCTCAAAATAGAGTTACTGACCATAGAATTGGATTTTCAACTATGCAGTTAGACCGTGTGATGGATGGAGATTTAGATGATATAATTAATGCTCTTATTACGGAAGACCAAGCCCGTAAATTAAGAGGAGAATAATTAAATATTTATGAATGATATAGAATATTTAAAAAAGTATTATAAAGGCAATATAGAAGATGCCATTAAAAGATTAAATAATGGTGAACCTGTTCAATACATTGTTGGTGATGTTGACTTTTATGGAAATATAATAAAAGTAGATAAAAGAGTTTTGATTCCAAGATTCGAAACAGAAGGTTTAGTAGAGGAAGCCCTTAAATATCTAACTGATAAACCTATAGATGTAGTAGATTTAGGTACTGGTAGTGGCTGTATTGCAATTACTTTAAAGAAAAAACTTCCTAATATAAATATGGATGCTGTTGATATAAGTTTAGATGTTTTATCTTTAGCTTTAGAAAATGCAAAATTAAATGATGTTTATATTAATTTTATTAATGGTAATATGCTAGAACCATTAACTAAAAAATATGATTTTATTATAAGTAATCCACCTTATATAAGTTATGAAGAAGAGGTTATGGATATAGTTAAAAATAACGAACCAAATATAGCTTTATATGCTTCAAATAATGGTTTGTATTATTATGAAGAGATTTTAAAAAATTGTAAAAATTATTTAAAAGATAAATATTATATCCTATTTGAAATAGGATATAATCAAGGTAATGATGTAAAACAACTTGCTTTAAAATATTTAAATTGTAAAGTTGAAATAAAAACTGATTTACAGGGATTTGAAAGATATGTAATTATTAGTAATGTTTAAAAATAGGTATTGGTGATAAAATGTTTGAAAGTTTAGGAGATAGATTACAGGCTGCTGTAAATAAAATAAGAGGATATGGAAAAATAACAGAAGATAATATCAGTGAAGTAACAAGAGAAATACGTCTTGCTTTACTTGAGGCAGATGTTAACTATAAAGTAGTAAAGGAATTTATAAATAATGTAAAAGAAAAAGCTTTAGGTGAAGAAGTTGCAAAAAGTTTAAAACCTGGTGAACAATTTGTTAAAATACTTAAAGATGAACTTGTAGAACTACTTGGTGGTGAGAAAAAAGAAATATATACAGCTGGAAATCCAAGTATACTTATGCTTGTAGGACTTCAGGGAAGTGGTAAAACAACTACTATTGGTAAGCTTGCTTTATTACTTAGAAAGAAGTATAAAAAAAATCCTCTTTTAGTAGCATGCGATGTATATAGACCTGCTGCTATTGACCAATTAAAAACTATTGGTAAAGAGTTAAATATTGAAGTATATGACGAAGGTAAAGGAAATCCTGTAGAAATAGCTAAGAATGCTATTAAATATGCTAAGGAAAATAAATTTAATTATGTACTTATAGATACTGCAGGTAGACTTCATATAGATGAAACATTAATGAATGAATTAAAGGATATTAATAATGAGATTAATCCAGATGAAGTATTGCTTGTTTTAGATAGTATGGTAGGACAAGATGCAGTAAACGTAATAGAAGGCTTTAATAACGAATTAAAACTAACGGGTGCGATACTAACTAAACTTGATGGAGATACAAGAGGTGGTGCCGCACTATCTATTAGGCATTTAACTAATGTCCCAATAAAGTTTGTTGGTGTTAGTGAAAAAATGGATGGACTTGATGAGTTTTATCCAGATAGAATGGCAACACGTATACTTGGTATGGGTGACCTCATGACTATGATAGAAAAAGCAGAAGAAGCAATAAATGAGGATGAGGCTAGAAAAACAGCTAAGAAGATGCAGCAAGGAAAATTTGACTTAGAGGATTTTTTAAACACATTTAAACAGATTAAAAAAATGGGACCTTTAGAGGGCCTACTTAAATTAATACCAGGTGTTCCTAAAGAATTAAAAGGTGTTAAAATAGACCCTAAGGATATGGCTCATATAGAGGCTATAATACTTTCTATGACTCCATATGAAAGAAGACATCCTGAAGTTTTAAAAGCATCAAGAAAAGCTAGAATCGCTAAAGGTTCTGCAAGAAGTGTAGAGGAAGTTAATAGACTACTTAATCAATTTGAACAGATGAAAAAAATGATGAAAATGATGAAGAATGGAAATATGAAAATGCCTTTTTAATAAGTATATATTCTAAAATGGAATAAAAATAAAAATCTATATAAAAAAGCAATGTCATTAACTTAAGGAGATAGAAAAAAATAAATTCTATCTTTTTTGGTGTATAATTAAATTAAAGAATGAGAA
>CANRDA010000072.1 GCA_947629285.1 uncultured Bacilli bacterium | reverse complement strand
GGTAGTGACTATCCGAAATTGGTCTATGGAGAGGCTAAGTCTTGATGAAGTAGAAAAAAATGCCAGTGATGGCATTTATGTCAAAATTTATTTTGACTTTTGTTCTAGTAAAAGGAGAAATTATGGATTTAGAAGGTAAAGTTGCTTTAATTACAGGTAGTACTCGTGGTATTGGAAATAGTATTGCAAAACTCTTTCTAATTAATAAAGCAAAAGTAGTTATATGTGGTAGTAAAATAGAGAATGCAATTAAGGCTAAAGAAGAAATTAAAAAGAAATTAAATATAAGTGATGATGACATATACCCAGTAGGATTAAATATGAAAGATACATCTAATGCAAAAGAGGTTGTAGATAGTATTATTAATAAGTTTGGTAGGATAGATATACTAATTAATAATGCAGGAATTACATCTAATAAATCATTACTAGATTCAACAGATGAAGAGTTTATGGATATGTTTAAAATTAATTTTTTTGGAGTTGTCTCACTTACAAGAGAAGTTGTAAAGCATATGAAAACTACAGGTGGAAGTATTATAAATACGAGTTCTATGGTTGGAACGTATGGAGGACGTAATCAAGCTGCTTATGCATCTAGTAAGTTTGCTATTAATGGTCTTACAAAGTCACTTGCTAAGGAACTTGGAATATATAATATAAGAGTTAATGCAGTCTCACCTGGAGTAGTTGAAACTGATATGATGGATATAGTAACTCCTGAAATGAAAGAAGCATTAATAAAGATGACACCTTTAAATAGAATGGCTAGTCCAAGTGATTTAGCAGGAATATACTTATATCTTGCAAGTGATTTATCTAAGTTTACAACTGGAACAATAATTGGTGTAGATGGAGGATTAGTGATGTGATGAAAAATATACTAAGAGATATTACTTATGGAATGTATGTTGTAACAAGTAAAAATTCTGGATGCATCATTAATACATTAACTCAAGTATCTAGTAATAATTTAGTTACAATAAGTTTGAATAAAGATAATTATACAAATAAGGTTATTAAAGAAAATAAAAAATTTATAGCATCAATAATATCTGAAAAAACTAATCCAAACATTATATCTACATTTGGATTTAGAAGTTCTAAAGATATTGATAAGTTTGAAAATTTTGATTATAATATAATTGATGGTACAAAAGTATTAAACGAAAATATGATAGGGTATATTGAGTGTGAAGTAATAAATGTAATAGATGCTGATACACATGATATATTTATAGCAAAAATACTAAGTACTAAAAAAGAAAACGATTATACTCCAATGACATATACGTATTACCACGAAGTTATTAAAGGTACATCTCCCATTAAAGCTCCTACATATATAGAGGATACTGAAGAAGTATACGTGTGTGATGTATGTGGATATGTACATAAAGGACCTTTAAGTGATGATTTTGTATGTCCTATATGTGGAGTAGATAAAAGTCATTTTAAAAAGAAGGAAGGATAATTATGGAAAAAGCAAAAGTTTATTTTATTAAAGATATAACACCAGAGAATGTTGTTAAAGTATTTAAAGAGTTAAATATTGATTTAAAAGGTAATGTAGCAGTTAAAGTACACTCAGGTGAGAGGGGTAATCAAAATTATCTTAAACCACTTTTTATGAAACCTATTATAGACTATGTAAATGGTACAGTAGTAGAATGTAATACTGCCTATGATGGAGCACGTGATACAACAGAAAAACACGAAAAATTACTAGAGGAACACGAATGGAGCAAGTATTTTAATGTAGATATAATGGATAGTGAGAGTGATATAGTCCTTGATATACCAAATGGTAAAGTAATCAAGAAAAACTATGTAGGCAGTCATATAAATAATTATGATTCTATGTTAGTTTTATCTCACTTTAAAGGTCATCCTATGGGTGGATATGGTGGAGCTTTAAAACAACTATCTATAGGTGTTGCATCTAGTAAAGGCAAAAGATATATTCATTGTTGTGGAAATGATGGAACTTATGAAGATATGTTTCACCAAGATCAAGATAGTTTCTTAGAGTCTATGGCTGATGCAGCATCTTCAGTTGTAGAACATTTTAAAGGTAATATTGCATATATAAACGTAATGTGTAATATGTCTGTAGATTGTGATTGTTGTAATGTTGCTGAAGACCCTTGTATGAAAGATATAGGTATACTTGCATCCCTTGACCCAATAGCTATAGATGAAGCATGTATAGATTTAGTAAAAAGTTCTAATGACCCAGGTAGGGACCATTTACTTGAGAGAATCAATTCAAGACATGGAACTCATACAATAGAAGCTGCTGTAAATCTTGGGTTTGGAACAAAAGAATATGAATTAATAAAAATAGATTAAAATATCTATTTTTTTGTTTATATTATAAATATTTTGTTTTACAAAAAAGTTGTGGAGATACACAACTTTTAAATTATATCCTATGACTTTCAAATACAGGACCTGGATAATTAGAAAAACTAGTTACCATAGATAATTTTTTTTCTTTAACCTTTATACTTTCTTCCATTATATTTTGAGGTTCTACTATAGGACAAAAAGTTTCAGGTATATGATGACTAATCATATTAGCTTTTTCACTACCAAAAAATAAATAATCTGAACAAAAGCTTTTTGCTTTTAAACTATCAGGATATCTATTTTGGTTTCTTGTTATATTCCATGTATTATCAATGAAATAATATTTTCCATCAATTAATATAACATTCCATACATGTGAACATCCTAGGATGCTTCTAATATTTACATTCATTTCTGGATTGTTTAATAATAACATAGTTGCATTAGCAATACCATTACATAATCCATAATGTTGAAGTAAAACTGTTTCAGGACTACTTACTATTTCTCTAGTAACGGGTAGACCTTTAGAATCAGTTTTATATATGCCACTGGAAGCTTCACTAATGTTATTTTCGTCAACATATTGCACTTTACTTTGAAGATAATTAGAAATTAAAATAGCTTTTTCATCATCGGTATAATCTTTGAATTTTAATGCTAGAGTATTAACTAATTCATTTATCTTCTTTAATGCTTCTAAGTTAATATAATCATAACCATTTGAACAAATAGGATGCATGTAACCTTGATGATTTAACATATATAATGATATTTTTTGCTTGTCACTTATTTCATTAACCCATAAAATATAAGATAATGGAAGTTCAAGAGTAGTTTTAGTAAATTCTAACGGCTTTATATAATGTCGATCTTTATTTTCATAATCGTCAGTTAATGATAAAACTACTTGTGTATAATCTTTTAAATTCTCTTCAATATATTTTAAGCATTCAATGTCGTTAGATACAATTTGATAAAACAAGCCAGTCTTTATTAGTCTTTGTAAATGATCAAAATTAGCCTTTAAAAATTCTAAATTATCAATATAAATATGTCTTAGAATATTATCGTGTAGTTCTTGGTCGGATAATTTTATCAATTCACTAAATAAGCAGATTTTTGTATAAGAACTATTTGATATTCTAGGTAAACGTTTTGGTAGTGGTGTTGTCATAAAATTTCCCCCTCTTAGTAGGGTTTATTTTAACACATAGTTCTTAGTTTGTCAAAATAGTTATAAGGGGAAAATTTTTGCTTGAAGTGCAACACCTAAATATTGAAAAAGACATGAGAATAATTTATAATATCTTTTGCTTT
>CANRDA010000071.1 GCA_947629285.1 uncultured Bacilli bacterium | reverse complement strand
AGTAAGAAGTAATGATTCTAAATTTTTACCGAAATTTTCTATTGCAGATTCTTCGCCTAATAATGTCAAATCACTTCTTATTTCGCGTTCTATTGATGGTTTTATTAATCTTTTATATGAATCTTCTATCGCACTTTTTACGATATCAACTACAAAGGATTTATCGTTTTTTATTACTCTTTTTTCTAGAAAGTTTAAAACTCTTTCTTCATCATATTCTATTGATACACTAAGTACTCCCTCATCTTCACCACGATTTATTGCAAGTATTCTATGAGGTTTTATATATTTTATTTTTTCTACATAATCATAATACATATCATATGTTTTATTGTCATCTTTAGCATTACGTTTTAATTTGCTTTTAATAGTACCATAATTATAAGTATTATCTCTAATTATTTTTCTATATTTAGCATTATCACTTATGTCCTCAGCTATTATATATTTAGCTCCTAAAATTGCTTCTTCTATAGTTTTAACGTTTTGATTTATATATTTATCTGCAATACTTTCTATGTTACCTTCTACTTTAAAAGCCATAATTTCTTTAGCTAATCCTTCTAGTCCATTTTTTATTGCTTCTGTTGCTTTTGTTTTTTTCTTTTCTTTAAATGGTCTATATAAATCTTCTACTTCAACTAATTTACTAGCACTCATGATTTCATTTTTAAGTTCATCAGTAAGTAATCCTTTTTCATCTATTAATCTTATTACATCTTCTTTTCTTTTTAATAAATTTACTTGATAATTATATACTTCTTCAATAGCTCTTATTTTTTCTTCATCTAGTGCGCCTGTTATCTCTTTTCTATAACGAGCTATAAATGGTATAGTATTTCCTTCTTCAAGTAATTTTAGGGTTGCTTCTACTTGCTTCTTAGTTATATTTAATTCTTCACTCATGTGTTTTATTATATCTATGTTCATTCTATCACCATTTATAATTATACAAATATTGATTTACATTTTCAAGGAAAAATATTAAATTTTATAATTTTTCGTTCACTTTTCGTTCACTTTTCGTTCACTATACTTTTTTAGCAAAGAATTATGTAAAATTTTACATAAATTGAAAAATCGAACTAGAAAGTTCGACTAAAATACAAATTGGAGCGTATAGAGAAGAAGTCGAATAACTATTCTCATACTTAATATAAATATATCATATTTTGAAAAATTTTATTACATTTTTATTGTTATTCGCTTGTTTTCAAATATAGATATATAGTATAATTATTTAGGGACATTTAATAAGTTGGGTGGAGCCAAACTTCTAAAGAAGGGAGGCGATATAATGAACAAGAAAGATTTTTTAATTCTATCTTTAGTAATAATTATCTTCCTTTTATTATTTTTACTATTTATAGTTTTGATATAAAAGAAATCCACCTAACTCAAGCTTGATTTAGGTGGAACCAACTTTATTGGCAACACTCAACACGCAATTATTGAATGTTCCTTTTTTATTTTATGCAATCTTCCTTGCTAAATACATATTATCATAAAATTAGTATTTGTGCAAGTTATAAACAAAATTGGAGGGCCTAGTCGGATTTGAACCAACGATCAGGGAGTTGCAGTCCCATGCCTTACCACTTGGCTATAGACCCGTTTTGTTAATACTTTTATAGTATAACAAAATTCTTTATATTTTTCAATACATTTTATGTACTATTTTTTCAATTATTCTATAAGTTTACTATCTCCTGTTGCATAATCTATTAGAATCCCATCTTGTACATTATAAACATAAATATTAAATGAAATTCCCTTTCCATTATCTTCTACTGACTTTGCTTCCATTTGTACTCCACTTGCTAGTAAATTATTCCCATCGTATATAGGCGTTACCCTATAAAGTACATGATTTTTAGTTTCTTTTATATAGTTTGCAACCTTATTTTCAAATTCAAGCATCGCACCAGTATTCATCTGTCTTGTGCAAGTTATTAAATTATCTTCGTTTGCATTCTCACCAGTAAGTTGATACCCTATTAAATGACATCTATTATATAAATACTTACCATCTACTATATCATATTTAACAGTGTGCCATCCACTAGGTTTTACCATACCGATAGAACCTCTTTCCTCTGTTGGCATAAGGTCTATACCGATATTTGCTATGGCTACCCCACATCTGCCTAATATATCTTGTTTACTATACTTTTCATAAGAAGTTTCGGATATATCATCCTCAGTAAAATTAGGTATATTATTGTTTATATAAACATATGCATCGTTACTATATTCTGGTATCTCATCTATATTATATGACTCTCTAACACTAGGAATAATATTTAATATAAATCTTTCAATATCATTTTTAAAATATCCTGCTATTGCAACTGTTGATACAATCAAAACCGCACCTATACTAAGACCTCTTTTTTTCTTCATTACTAACACCCATTATCTTTTTAATGTCTTTATTTTTTGAGCAGTTTCTTCTTTTCCATTTAAAAATTCTCTAACAGATTTACCTTCATTTAAATTATTAATTATATTAGCTACTTTCTCTGAGCAGTCTACACTTTTATACCAAGCCATCTTTTTATATTCATCAGGTACATAAGTTAAATTAGTTGCGTATATCTTATCAAATAATCCCTCTTCATATGCTTTATTAAAATCATCTATTCCTTTAGTAAATAATGCAAAAGTAACCATTAAATAAATCTTTCTTGCCCCTCTTTGTTTTAATTGTCTAGCAGTATCTATTAAAGATGAACCAGAAGCAATCATATCATCTATTACAACTACATCGGTACCAGTTAAATCATCAGGTCCTATAAATTCATGGTATGTTATTGGATTTTTACCATCTTCTATTTTATTATAATCCCTTCTTTTATCAAAGTTACCATATTTAATTCCACCTAGTATATCTGCTAAAAATCTAGCTTTAGACCTCGCTCCTTCATCTGGACTTACTACAAATAAATTATTAATATCTATATCTTCATTGCTTAACATATTAAGTATAATATCTCCAGTTGCATATCCATTACTAAATGTCATTTTATTTGGAATAGCATTTGCAACCATAGGATTATGTGCATCGAATGTAACAAGTTCCCTTACGTTAAATCTTTCTAACTCTTGAAGTGCCATCGCACAATCTAGCGATTCCCTAGACGCTCTTTTATCTTGTCTTGACTGATATAAAAGTGGCATTATTAATGTAAGTCTTGCAGTATGACCACCCATCGCACTTATTATTCTTTTTAAATCTTGATAATGTTCATCAGGCATCATATGGTGTACTCCTCTTTGAGCCTTATACGTTATATCGTAGTTTCCTATATCAGTTAAGATATACACATCTTGGTCTCTCACTGATTCATTTAATACACATTTACCTTCCCCATTATTAAATCTTATTAAACTCATATCTACTATATAATTTTCATGAGTATCTCTTATAAGATTAATATGATTATTTACTCTTTTACCAAAATCTTTAAAGTTATCTGGTACAACTAACTTAAGTTTTCTTTCCACAACTAACACCTATCCTTCATACTCATTATACAACATTTAAAATATAGAAATCTAGTACTTTATTTAAATTTTATTATTTTTATAAAATGTAATAGTTACTATTCACAGCCCATTAAAAATAAATAAAGAAAAATATAGGAAAAAAAGTAACAAGTTATGTACTAAAATATG
>CANRDA010000070.1 GCA_947629285.1 uncultured Bacilli bacterium | reverse complement strand
TCCCACTAGCACTCCGTGGTTCGCACGCGGGGGCAACTCTGTCAGTACGTCCAGTGCGGGCGTGTTCCGCTTCAACGGCAGCAATGGCACTAGTGACAGCTACGGTTCGTTCCGTGTTGTTTTCGCCCCAACAAACTAATTGATTATAAAATTAACTGTGTAAATATACACAGTTTTATTTTTTTAGCACACATCTATTGACAGTGCTAAAAAATAGTGCTATACTTGTTTTAGCACTCCAGAAAAAGTAGTGCTAAAAAGCATTAAAACTTATATAATATATGGAGGTGATATATTGATAAGTAATAGAGAGGAAACTTTACTTAAATTAATAGTAGAAGATTACATTAAAAATGCACATCCAGTAAGTTCAAAAGCACTCTGTTCAAAGATGAAATGTTCAAGTGCGACTATTAGAGCTGAAATGAACTATTTAGAAGAAGTAGGACTCTTAGAAAAAACTCATATATCATCTGGTAGAGTTCCAAGTGAAAAAGGATATAGGTACTATGTCGATAACATAATGAAACCAAAAGAGTTAAATGGGGAAGATATGTTAAAGTTAGAGACTATAGTCGACAATAAATCCCTAGTACTCGATGATATAATTTTAAAAAGTATGGAGATTATATCAGAACTTACTCACTATACAACAATAGTTTTAGGTAAGAAATCTAGTGAAAACTTAGTTGAAAAAGTTGAGGTTATACCAATAGATAAAAATAACTTAGTTGCGATAGTTGTAACTAATAAGGGTCATGTAGAACACAAATCAATCTACATACCAGGCGATGTTGATTCTATTGAGATTAAACAGACAGTAGATTTAATAAATAAACTAATTGTTGGAACAAGTATAGATAGTGTGAGTGAAGTTTTGGAGTATCAAGTAAAACCTATAATAGGTAAATATGTTCGCCAACACGAACTACTCTACAATGCTTTCTATAATGCATTTAGTGATTTTGCAACAGAGTCAGTTAAGATGAGTGGAACTAAAAATATACTGATGCAACCGGAATTTAATAATGCAGATAAGATAAGAGAAATACTTAGTAAGTTCGAGGATAAAGATATAGTAGAGAGTATTAAAGAAGAAGGTAACGGAATTAATATTTATATAGGTAGTGAGAATAACTTTGATGATGATGTAACTGTTATAAAGACTAAGTTTGTAGCTAACGGAGAAGAGGGGACAATTGCTTTAATAGGTCCAAAGAGAATGGAATATGAGCGTGTGATTACTCTTTTAAACTACATAAAAGAAAATATAGAAAAGAAATGAGGCTTTATGGAAGAGATAAAAAAAGATGAATGCACTTGCCCTGATTGCAAATGCGATGATGAGTGTTGCTCAGAAGAATGTAAATGTGACACTAAAGAAGATAAAAAACTAGATAAGAAAAAGAAAAAAGAAGAAAAGAATAAATATAAAGAAGAAATAGAAAAATTGAAACTCGAAAACAAGAAAAAAGAAGAAGAAGTTTTAATTGCTAAAGCAGATTTAATAAATTATCGTAAAAGAAAAGATGAGGAAGTTACGAAAATGCTTAAATTCTGTAACGAGGATTTGATTAAACAAATACTTCCAATAATGGATAATTTTGAAAGGGCTATTAAGTTAGATGATGATAACTTAGAAGATGAAGTTTCAAAATTCCTAGAAGGATTTAAAATGATTTACTGTAATATGCAAAATGTGATGGATAACTTTGAGGTTAAGCCAATAGATGGAGCTAATAAGCCATTTGACCCTGTATATCACAATGCGATTATGGTAGAGCAAAGAGAGGGTGTTGAACCTGGTATGGTACTAGAAGTACTACAAAAAGGATATATCTATAAAGATAAAGTAATTAGACCAGCTATGGTTAAAGTTAGTGAATAGGAAAGGTGATAAATATGAGTAAAACAATAGGTATAGATTTAGGTACAACTAATAGTTGTGTAAGTATTTATGAAGGTGGAGAGGCTAAAGTTATAGTTAATGCTGATGGAGATAGAACTACTCCTTCAGTAGTAGCCTTCAAAAAAGGAGATATTTTAGTAGGTAAAACTGCTAAACATCAATCAGTTACAAATCCTGATACAATATCTTCAATTAAAAGATTAATGGGTACAAATAAGAAAGTAAAAGCAAATGGAAAAGAGTATACTCCAGAAGAGATTAGTGCGATGATACTTGGAGACTTAAAGAAGACTGCTGAAGCTTATTTAGGTGAAAAAGTTACTAGTGCGGTTATAACTGTTCCAGCATACTTTAATGATGCTCAAAGACAAGCAACTAAAAATGCAGGTAAAATTGCAGGACTTAATGTAGAAAGAATTATAAATGAGCCAACTGCTGCAGCTTTAGCTTATGGTCTTGATAAACAAGATGAATCTCAAACTATATTAGTATACGACCTTGGTGGAGGTACATTTGATGTATCTATACTAGAACTTGGTGATGGTGTATTTGAAGTTAAATCAACAAGTGGTAATAACAAGCTTGGTGGAGATGACTTCGACCAAAGAATAATAGATTATATAATAGATGATATAAAGGAAGAACACGATGTTGATTTAAGCGATAATAAAATGGCTTTACAAAGAATTAAAGAAGAGGCTGAAAAAGCTAAAAAGACTTTATCTAATGTCACTTCAACAGAGATTAGTCTACCATTTATTACTGCTGATTTAAACTATGAAACAACTTTAACACGTGCTAAATTTGAAAGCTTAATTAGTGATTTAGTAGATTCTACACTTGAGCCAGTTAGAAAAGCATTAAAAGATGCTAAGTTAACTGCTAAAGATATAGATAAAGTAATATTAGTAGGTGGTTCTACACGTATACCATGCGTTCAAGAATTAGTTAAAAAAGAACTTGGAAAAGAACCATCAAAAGAAGTTAATCCAGATGAAGTGGTTGCTATGGGTGCTGCTATACAAGGTGGAGTTTTAACTGGAGAAGTAAACGATATAGTACTTCTTGATGTAACACCTCTATCTCTTGGTATAGAGACTTTAGGTGGAATTTGTACAGTATTAATTCCAAGAAATACAACTATTCCAACTAGTAAGTCACAAGTATTCTCAACTGCTGCTGATAACCAACCTGCTGTTGATATTCACATTTTACAAGGTGAAAGACAAATGGCTGCAGATAACAAGACACTTGGTAACTTCCAACTTACAAATATCCCACCAGCTCCAAGGGGAGTACCTCAAATAGAAGTTACATTTGATATAGATGCAAACGGTATAGTAAACGTTAAAGCAAAAGATTTAGGAACTAAAAAGGAACAATCTATTACTATTACATCTTCAACTAATTTAAGTGATGATGAAATAGATAAGATGGTTAAAGAGGCTGAAGAAAACCGTGAGGCTGATGAAAAACGTAAAAATGAAGCAGATGCTAGAAATGAAGCAGAACAAATGATTTTTGCAACTGAAAAGGCTATTAAAGACTTAGGAGATAAAGTTGATTCTAAGGATAAAGAAAAAGCTGAAGAGCAAATTAAAGATTTAAAAGAAGCTTTAGAAAAAGATGATATCGATGATATTAAATCTAAGACTGAAAAATTAAATGAATCTGCTATGGCTCTTGCAACTAAAGTATACGAAGAAGCTGCAAAACAAGCACAAGAAGAAAATAAAGAAGAAACTGAAGATAAAGAGGACAAAAAGTCTAAAAAAGATAAAAAAGACGATGTAATGGACGCAGATTACGAAGAAAAATAAGAGAAGTTCTAGGTAACTAGAACTTCTTAGGATAGTGTGAAAAGTTTTATGGAAAACAAGTCATACTAAGTGAAAATGATATTAAAATGAGAATTTTAATATAAA
>CANRDA010000069.1 GCA_947629285.1 uncultured Bacilli bacterium | reverse complement strand
TTAAAGCAAAAGATATTATAAATTATTCTCATGTCTTTTTCAATATTTAGGTGTTGCACTTCAAGCAAAAATTTTCCTGCAATATTAAGTTTGACAATAAAACTTTTTTATACTATAATGTATTTAGTGAAGGAAGCTTCATATAATAAAAAAGAGATACATCTGATTTCTAAGGTTAAGGTGTATACTTTATTATAATTATGGAGAAAACACCATATCATGTAGATTTGGTGTTTTCATTTAAGTTAGTCCTTATTTTTAAGGACTATGATTGTATATAATACAATAATTGCAAAAGCAATTACTAATTCCACAAGAATTAATCCTTTCTATAATGTTTATCATCATAGAAATCACCTCCAATCTTAATAAAATAAAGACTAGAGTAAAACACCTAATTATCAAATGTATCAATATAATTATATACTATTTGGGAATACTGAGTCAACATTTTTATATATTAATTTGACAACAAAACTTTTTTATACTATAATGTATTTAGTGAAGGAAACTTCATATAATAAAAAAGAGATACACCTGATTTCTAAGGTTAGGTGATTCTCTATTCTATATTTGGGAAACACCATCTCTTGCTGATTTGGTGTTTTTTTGGATTAATCCTTTTTCTTAAGGATTAGGATTGTATATAATACAATAATCGAAAATACGACTATTAAGTCCAATGGACTTTCCCCTTTCTATAATGTAATTTATCATAGAAATCACCTCTTCTCTACTATCTAAAGATAGAAGAATAGAGTAAAACACCTAACTATCAAATGTATCAATATAATTATATACTGTTTATGAATATATAACAAGCATTTTAGCAAATTTTTGTTTGCTTTTTAACCTAAAAAGAACACTATCTAATAATGTTCTTAAGTATATAATCCATAGTAATTTTAATATCTGGAAAGCAATCAATATCTTCTAATTCTTCTCTTGAAAACCAGCCTATATCATCGCTTTCTTCTTTATTTAAAATAAAATCAGATGTATCGTTTGGAACTGCTGCATATATTATATCTATGTGCATATGTGTTTCCCCATCAGAAGTGGTTCTTCTGTTTTTTTGTATACCAAGAGGTCTAATAAAATCCTCTTCTCTTGGAAATCTCTCTCCGAGTAATCTTACTCTAAGTCCAGTCTCTTCGTATACCTCTCTTACTGCAGCCTCTTCTGGAGTCTCATTTCCCTCTATATGCCCACCAGGTTGAGTCCATCTTCTATTTTTTCTATGCTTAATAAGTAGTATCTTTTTGGTAATTGGGTCTATTACAAATGCAGACGCACAAAAATGTCTTATCATACTATCACCAATAATAATATATCAAATTTATATTTATTTGTCAGTATCTTTTGTACTTTCTTTACACTCTTTTACATTTTTATTCTAATATATCCCTAGATTTTATTTCTAAATTTTTTTCATACACAGTAACTTTCTCATTTACATCAAGGGTTGCTAGTAAGATTTTTGATAAATCACTATATCCTTTAACTCTTAATTCTTTCTTTAACCATTTTTCATCTTTATTCATGTATTCTAAATTTTTAAACATTATTTTACTATCTATAACTACATTTGCACATAAACTTTCTTTAGGCACTTTTAAATTCATATCTTTAGGTGTGACTGGTCTATAATCCTGACGAGGTAGTATACTGAGCTTTCCATTTGCTTCCATTACAGCAAACTCTACTTGAGAAAGGTCAAAATAACCATTACTCCTTATCTCTTCTAACATATCATTTATATCAAATTTAACCTTTCTTAAGTTTTTTTCAAGTATTTTTCCATCTTGTATTATTACTGTTGGTGTGCCCATAAAAAATCTTCTAAGCCAAATACTTTTTATAGTACCATAAGAAATTAGATAAGCAACTACGCCAAATATTAATACTGCAAGTATTCCATTTATTTCATTTGACTCTAAATTAATAGTCATTTCAGCTGCAAAGTTACCTATTGAAATACCTATTACATAGTCAAATAAAGATAATTGTGAGACTTGTTTTTTACCTAACATTTTAGTTACTAAAAAAAGTGTTATTAAAGAGGATAAGGCACGCACAGTAACATCCAATAGTTCTTTAATATTTATATCCATATAATCACCAATTTTAGTATTTACAATATTTTCAATTAAATACAAAAAAGAGACTATTTAGTCTCTTTAGTAAATCCATACTTACGATTAAATTTTTCAACACGTCCAGTTTTTGATACTGAAACACCATCTTTTCCACCTTTATAGAAAGGATGACATTCATTACATACTTCTAGGTGTAAATCAGTTTTATTAGATTTAACTGTAAATGTATTACCACACGCACATTTTACTGTAGTATCAACATATTCTGGATGAATTCCCTTTTTCATTTTCTCTACCTCCCGCCATGACTAATAATAGTCATAGAAATTCAATTACTTACATAGTTTATCAAATATTCATTAAAATTTCAAGTACTTTTTACTAATATATGTAAATAATATAATTTTATTCTTTATAACACTCATCTATTTCCATACTAAAATCCCAAATGAGTTTATCTTTATAATATATTTTTTTTGGTTTTGTATTAAACATTACCCTTGTAGTACCTATATTATCTTTTTTTATTAATTTAGGATTAATGTAGTATTTTCTTTCTCTATATACACTAGTTATTGTTGCAGTTTCTTTTTCGTAATCTTCTTCTAAATCATAATCCACATACAAATAATAATCATTATAAACAGGTTCTATCATTATAGAATCATTATATTTACAAATATTGAATGTTACTTTTTCTTCGTCTAATTCTACATGCTTATAGTCATATTCAGTTTTAATTACAAACGATAGTATCAATAAAATAAATAAAGCAATTATAGATAGTATAGTTATTAAAACTATTTTTACAGTTTTAACCACATTCTTTTTTAAAGTAGTTAAATTAATCTCTATTATATTTTCTTCTAACTTTTTTTGATACTCTTCTTTAGTTAATCTTTTACCACTCAACAGTTCATTAATGGATATATCAAGTATATCGCAAAGTGGTTTTATTAATGATAAATCAGGCATACATCTACCGTTTTCCCATTTACTGACGGCTTTGTCTGTAACACCCAGTTTATCTGCTAGTTCCATTTGAGTTAAACCTTTTTCGCGTCTTAACTCCATTATAAATTTACCAATACTTTCCTGATTCACTTTATCACCTCGTATTAACTATAGCATATTTTATAATTATTTTTGTATACCAAAGGTAGAAAAAGAAAAAAACAATTAATCATTGTTTCTTTCAAATAACTGTAAGAGTCTTAAGAATATATTAATAAAGTCTAAGTATAATTGTAAAGCACCATATATAGCTGCATTATCTTCTTCCTCTATCATATAAAGATTTCTTTTTATAACATGTATATCATATGCAATATATACTATAAATATTAATAAAGAAATTATAGTTAAACCTAAATCAAAAGTCTCACTACCTATAAAAATATTAATTATAGAACATATTATAACTCCAAGTAAAGCCATAAATAGATAAATACCTATCTTAGTTAAATCTAACTTAGTAAAGTATCCTATTAAAGCAAATAATAGAAATAATACCGATGTTATTCCAAATACGTATACTATTGAAGTTATTTTATATACTACAAATATTGAAGAAAATGTAAGTCCAGTTAAAAACGAATATAAGCAGAAGAAAATTTTAGCAGTCATAGGCTTCATTTTCCTAATTCTTAAACTCAATACTATTACAACAACTAATTCAAGTATTACTAGAAAGATATAGTACTTTGAAAATACATTATATAACATATTCTCATTTATAGATACATAATATCCTACTCCAAATGTAATTGCAAGTCCTATAAACATCCAAAGAAATACTTTAGAAAATATTTTATTGTTTTGTATCATTTTATCACCCAAATTTATTATACTACTTTTTTATTTTTTAGTAAAGTTTAATATCTGGGGAAAATTTTTGCTTGAAGTGCAACACCTAAATATTGAAAAAGACATGAGAATAATTTATAATATCTTTTGCTTT
>CANRDA010000068.1 GCA_947629285.1 uncultured Bacilli bacterium | reverse complement strand
GAATTAGGCACAAAGGGATTAAACTGTAAAACGCTAACTTTGTTTCCACTAGCAATCCATGGTTCAAACGCGGGGGCAACTATAACAATACGTCCAATGCGGGCGTGTTCGTCTTCCACAGTAACGAGGGTAGTAGCGGTTACTACAATTCGTTCCGTGTTGTTTTCACCTCAACTACGTAAGACCGATGCTTGCAGAGGTCGCGTTTGCTCTAAGTACAATGAATTTGGAACAAGCAAGAGCTCATAATAAGATATTAAAATGAAAAAAATGATAAACTTTATTATCATTTTTTACTTTCAATTATTTTATCGACAATACCATAACTTAGTGCTTCTTCCGCACTCATAAAATTATCTCTATCTGTATCTTTTTCTATTATTTCCAAATCTTTTAAAGTGTTATTGGCAAGTATTTTATTTAATTTATCCTTAGTCTTAAGAATGTGTTCTGCAGCTATTTTAATTTCAGTTGCTTGCCCTTGTGCCCCTCCAAGTGGTTGATGTATCATAACTTCACTATTTGGAAGTACGAATCTTTTTCCTTTTGTCCCACTACTAAGTAGAAATGCAGCCATAGAAGCACATATCCCAATTCCAATAGTGCATATATCACTATTAATATAATTCATGGTATCATATATTGCCATTCCATCAGTGACACTACCTCCAGGAGAATTTATATAAATACTAATATCCTCGTGATTTATAGAATCTAAATAAAGAAGTTGTGCGACTACACTATTAGCTAAATTATTATCTATTTCTCCATTAATTATTATTATTCTGTCTTTTAAAAGCCTAGAATAAATATCATAAACTCTTTCACTATTGTTTACTTTATCAATTACTGTTGGCACTATCATAAAATTCCCTCCTATGTATATAATAGTAATAAATAATATATTTATTCAGAAAATTAGTCGACAAAGTATTTTTTTTTTGATAAAATAATAATGAAAGTAGAGGATACTATGAATAAAAAATTTAAAGTTACATATAGAGGTAATGAAATAATTGAGTTTGAAGAAGGTACGACATTTAAAGAAATATCAGAACATTTTAAACATAATTATAATTATGATATATTGGTCGCTAAAGTAGATAATGATTTAACTGATTTAAGTGATACATTAAAAAAAAGATGTGCAATAGATTTTTTTGATAGAAGTTCAACTGTTGGTAATTCGATATATACTAGAGGTGCTATATTTATACTTATTTTAGCAGTTAAAAATATATTAGGTAACGATGTTGAAGTTGTTACAGAACATTCAATAGATAGAGGAATTTATTGTACTATTAAAGGAGCTAAAATAAATAAAGACATAGTAAATAAAATATTTAAAGAAATGCAGGCTATAACTAGTGAGGATTATATATTTACAAAAATGAGTGTATCTAGGTTAGATGCTATTAAATATTTTAAAAAACTAAACAAGTTAGATAAAGTAAATGTACTTAAATATATATCAAATACTTATATAAATTTATATAGAATAAATGATGTATATGATTATTTTTATAGTAAAATGCCATATAGTACTAAGTCAATAAATGATTATAGATTGACATTTATTAAAGATGATGGTTTTGTAATTTCTATTCCTGATATAGTAAATCCTGAGTGTACCCTAGATTATGTTCATCATGAAAAGGTATTTGATAAGTTTTTAGAATATACAAATTGGGGTAAAATATTAGGAATAGAAAATGCAGCTGATTTAAATAAAGTAGTTTCAAAAGCTGAGGTTAGTGAACTTGTAAATCTTGCTGAAGCTCATTATAATTCGCAGCTTGCTCGCATAGCTGATGATATATATAATAGTAAAAGAAATATAAAAATAGTTTTACTTGCAGGTCCATCTTCTAGTGGTAAAACAACTACTTCAAAAAAATTAGATGTTTACCTTAGAAGTAAAGGCTTTATAACTCATCCTATAGCTCTTGATGATTATTATTTAGACCTTGATAAACGTGTTCTTGATGCGAATGGTAAACCTGATTTTGAGTCTATAAATGCATTAGATATATCTTTATTTAATCAAAATTTGATAGATTTATTAGATGGAAAGAAAGTAAGTTTACCTACATACAATTTTCTTTTAGCAAAAAGAGAATATAACGGTAAATATTTACAATTAGGAGAGAAGGATATAATAATTATAGAAGGTTTACATGCATTAAATGATAAACTTACTATATCAATAAATAAGGAAAATAAATATAAGATATATATAAGTCCGTTAACACAACTTAATATTGATAAGCATAATCATATACATACAAGCGATATTAGAAAATTGAGAAGAATTTGTAGAGATAGTAAAACTAGAGGATATGGTGCGTTGGAGACTTTAAAAGCATGGCCTTCTGTAGTAGCTGGTGAGAGAAATAATATATATAAATATCAAGATAATGTAGATACAGTTATAAATTCGTCATTAATATATGAAATTGGTGTATTAAAAACTTATGTTGAACCATTACTATATAATGTATCAGAAGATGATAAGGAATATCCTGAGGCTTTAAGACTTATAAATTTCTTAAGAAATTTTTTACCTATACCTAGTGATGATGTACCAGCTGATTCAGTTTTAAGGGAGTTTATTGGTGGAAGTTGCTTTAAAAATTAAAGGAGGAATAGAATGATAAAAGTAGCAATTAATGGATTTGGAAGAATAGGAAGGTTAATTTTTAGAATAATGGAGGAAGATTCTAATTTTGAGGTAGTTGCAATTAATGATTTAACTGATTCAGAACAACTTGCATATCTACTAAAATATGATACAAGTCATGGTAATTATAAAGTAGATGAAATAAGTTTTGATGAAGATAATATTATAATAGGTGGTAGAAAAGTAAAGGTATTTAGTGAAACAGACCCTTCTAATTTACCATGGGGTGAACTTAACATAGATGAAGTATTTGAATGTACTGGACACTTTACTGATAAGGATAAAGCCTATGCTCACATAAAAGCTGGAGCTAAAAAGGTTATAATAAGTGCGCCAGCCAAAGGTGATTTAAAAACTATAGTATATAGTGTAAATGAAGACACATTAGATGGCAGTGAACAAATTATAAGTGCGGCATCATGTACTACAAATTGTCTTGCTCCAGTACTTAATATAATAGAACAAAATATAGGTATAGTAAAAGGATTTATGACAACAGTTCATGCTTATACAAATGACCAAGCAACTCTTGATATAGCTCATAAAAAAGGAATCAATGCAAGACGTGGAAGAGCATGTGCAGCAAATATTGTCCCAGCTTCTACGGGTGCAGCATCAGCAATTGGCCTTGTAATTCCATCACTAAAGGGTAAACTTGACGGAGGAGCTTTGAGAGTTCCTGTTACGACAGGTTCAGTTATAGATTTAACTTTAGAACTTAAAAGAAATACGTCAGTAGATGAAATTAACAAACTATTTATTGATAACGCAAATGAAACTATAAAACTAACTATGGACCCAATTGTATCAAGTGACATAAAAGGGTCTCATTTAGGAAGTTTAGTTGACGGACAGCTAACAAAAGTAGTTGAAGTAGATGGGAAACAATTAGTTAAAATAATTGCTTGGTATGATAATGAGATGGGTTATTCAGCTCAAATGGTTAGAACTGCTAAATATTTTGGAAATATTTAATTTAAGATAGAATTTTCTATCTTTTTAAATAGTAATATATAAAAATTTTTATTCATAAAAAGTGAAAAAGTATTGTAAATATCAAAAAATTATGGTATCATTAATAACGTGATCCGCTGAAAATCAATAATAAAATATATTTATGATCATAAATTAGATAAAGGAGAGTGACATTGTGAATTTAGTAGAAAAGATTACTAAAAAACAAATCAGAACTGACCTTCCAGAATTTAGGGCTGGAGATACAGTAAGAGTTGATATTAAAATCGATGAAGTTGATAGTACAGGTAAAAAGAAGACTAGAATTCAGGCATTTGAAGGTATAGTTATGGCTATAAAAGGCTCTGGAGTTAGTAAAACTTTTACAGTAAGAAAAGTTTCAGGAAATGTTGGAACTGAAAAAACATTACCAGTTAATTCACCAAGAATTGATATGATAACTGTTGTTAAAAAAGGTAAAGTTAGAAAAGCTAAACCAACTTGGATTAGAAAGACTTCTAAAACACCAAAGATTAAAGAAAGAGTATAAGGCTTTTATGCCTTATTTTTGCTAGGTGATAATATGAAAAGATTTTTTAAAGAAATATATCCTTATTTAATAATAGTATTAGTAGTAGTTTTAATTAGAACATTTATTGCTACTCCTGTAAGAGTAGATGGTGCGTCTATGTATTCTACTTTAAACAATGGGGATATATTAATATATC
>CANRDA010000067.1 GCA_947629285.1 uncultured Bacilli bacterium | reverse complement strand
TAAAATTCATAAAATCTTCGCATTCTTCTTATACTAACAGAAGAAAAACCACTTCCAAATTCATTCGTAAGTTTACTAGATAAAACATCTATTATTTTTTTACCATAACTTGCTTTTGTACTATTTTCGGATAATTCGTATGTTATTTTTCCTACATACCAATATACTTCCGTCATTGTAGTATCTATATGTTTAAACATTTTTTCTCTAGCGACTATTATTTTATTGCGAATATCTTGATAAATGTTCTCTATATTTGTTAATTCATTTTCATTATTTACTATTATTTCATTTTTCTTATCCATTCAATAATCACCTTTCTTTTTTATTTATAATATACGAGGGGGTTAAATAAATCGTAATCAATCAGTTTATATTTGTTTTGTTTTCATTCATTTTTATCGCTTCCAATTTCTTTTAGTATTTTATCATTTTCAAGAAATTTATCAAAATCCGAAATAAATAATGTGTCTTGCTTTTTTCTAAATTTATCATATTCATTATATGCAAGTTCTTGTGCCACCTTATGAGAAATTTTTCCAGAGTTATGTAATATTTCCCTTCCATTAAATTGTAAGAATGCATTAAGTTTTTATATCCAATCATTCATTGTCATTGCATTATGATTTTCTGCTTGCAATTCAGCATAATCTAAATACATTGTAACAATTCTATTTAAATCTTTTAATTCTTTTTCCGTTAAATAATTTTTAGCAATATCTACATCATATCTATAAATTGGTCCATTTGGTGATTCAGTCCAATTCGTAAGTCCCATATTTTCTTTATTAGAATCTACGCGATTATATATTATCTCTGCAGCCGTATTGCCACTTATTGCATAATGAAGCTTATTTTGCACTATTTTAAAGAATTTATATGCTTCTTCAGTTTTAGAATTATAATCAGATGAAGTAGCAATAAATAAATCAGTGATTTTTTGATAAGACATCCTTTCACTTATTCTGATAGTTTTAATTCTTTCCAATAATTCATCAAAATATTTAGTACTAAATCTATTACCATTTATAAATCTTTCATCATTTAAGGCAAAACCTTTTATCATATATTCTTTAAGTATTTTAGTTGCCCAAATCCTAAATTCAGTTGCTTTTTTTAAATTTACTCGATATCCAACTGCAATTATAGCATCAAGATTATATATTTTAACTTCATTTGTTTGTGTTTTATCTTTAATTGCTCCGTGTTGAGTGGTATTTTCCATTTTGGAAACAACCATTTTTTCATTTAATTCTTCTTCATTAAATATATTCCTTAAATGTTTTGAAATTGCTGATACCCCAACATCAAAAACCTTAGCCATTCCTTTTTGTGTAAGCCATAAAGTTTCATCTTTATATATCGCATCAACAACTATATTTCCCTCTTTATTCTTATATATTAATAAATTATTTTGTACTTCTGTTTTATTCATTTTACCATCCCCTATTTATAAGTTTTTATTCGTCTGTTGAAATCAACAAGCCATAAATATTTTTATATTATCTTATAATAATATCTTCTCTACCTGGACCAGTTCCAATAAATTTAATTTTAGTATTAGTTAACTGTTCTATCCTATCTATATACTTCTTTGCATTTATTGGTAGTTCATCATAACTTTTACACTTACTTATATCTCCGAAATTTCCTTCAAACTCTTCATATATAGGTTTAGAACTATTTAAAAATTCCAGATTTGTATTGAAGTATTCTTCCCTCTTACCTTTATTTTCATAAGCAACGCATAACTTAATTTTATCTAGTTTACCTATTGTATCTAAATGATTCATTGCAAGACCAGTTATACCGTTTAACATAATCGCATAATTTAAAGCAACTAAATCTAACCATCCACATCTACGAGGGCGTTTTGTAGTAGTTCCGTATTCATGTCCAAGTTCCCTTATCTTATCACCTATCTCATCTTTTAATTCAGTAACATAAGGGCCTTCTCCTACACGAGATGAATATGCCTTTATAACTCCATATACCTCATTAATGTATTTAGCACCTATTCCTGTTCCTGTAGATACACCTCCAATAGTTGGATTACTAGAAGTAACATATGGATATGTTCCAAAATCTATATCTAATAATGTTGCCTGAGCTCCTTCGCATAAAATATTCTCATTATTTTTAATTGCTTTGTGTAGCATAGTAGTTGTATCACATACATATGGTTTAAGTATTTTAGCATACTCTTTATATTCTTTATAAATCTCATTAAAATCTAACTCTTTATAGCCATATGCTTTAAATATTATATTTTTGTTTTCTACATTAGTTTTTAAATAATTTTTAAAATTATCACTTATAAAGTCTTCCATTCTTATACCAGAACGCTCAAATTTATCAGAATAACAAGGTCCTATACCTCTTTTAGTAGTACCTATTTTCCTTTCTTTTCTAATATCTTCTAACATTCCATCTAACTCTATATGATATGGAAGTATAAGATGAGCCTTATCACTTATATATAAATTATCTACTTTATATCCATTTTCTTTTAAGTTGTTGATTTCATCTATTAATACTTTTGGGTCTATTACAACACCATTACCTAGTATAGCCTTAACATTTTTATTTAATATTCCACTTGGAATTAGATGAAACGCAAACTTTTTTCCATCTACTTCTATTGAATGACCTGCATTATTCCCTCCTGAAAATCTAACTGCATAATCACAATTTTTGGATAAATAATCAATTATTTTTCCTTTACCCTCATCACCATAAAAAGCACCTAATACAACATCTACCATACTATTACCTCCTCATATTATTTTTCTACTATTTTTAATTTTTGTTTATTCAAATCTTTTTCTTTATCTAACTTTTTATCCATATTATTTAATTTTTTTTGATTTTCAATTAGTTTAGATTCTAAAGCATTTATACTTTCTAACACACTTTTATATTCAGGTAAAATATTATCATAGTTCTTAAATATATTATTATAATTTTCTTTTAATTTTTTTATTTCATTTAATGAATCAGATAATACTAAATTAATATATTCTACCTTATCTTTTACCTCACTTATTTTTTTAGATATGTCTTCATATTTATAATTAACTTCTATTTTTTCTTTAGTTTCTAATTTTCTATTCATCTCTTTTAAACCTTTATTTATCATAGTAGAACCTAAAGCAACACCAAATAAGTTTTTACCTGTAAAAGGTATAGTAAGTATACCTCCAGCTATTCTAAATAAGGATGATAATATTTTTCTATGTCCAATAGTCTCAATTTTTTTACTGATTTCTTTTTCATAATAAGATGCTTTATCATACATATCATTTACAACTTCTTCTTGGTATTTAATTTCATATAAGATATCTTTTTCTATACTGTCTAATCTATTTATATCTTCTTTACTTTTATTAAACTTAATCTTTACACTTTTTTGTTCTTCCTTTACACTTTCTATATTAGAACCGATTTGTTTTTTAGATTCATTGATTATAGTAATACTCTTTATTTTATTTATCTCTTTTTTGCACACATTAAGCATCATATCAAGTTCGTTTAAACTTGCAAGAGATTTATAATCGTCTATTGCATCCATTAGTTTAATACTTTGAATAATTGAAAATTCACTTAAATCGTATTTATCTTTTATAGTATCGTATTGTGTTTTTAAATTTTCTATTTTCTTTTTTAGTTTAGCATATTTTTCTTCTGTACTCTTAGTATCTTTATTTTTTATTTTAGATTCTTGTTTTAACTCTTCTACATCTGTTTTTATCTCTTCAATAGTATCTATACTTTTTTTAATAAAGTTATTTACTTCTTTTAAGATTACAACTTCATCTTTAGTTTTATTAATCTCTTTTTTTATATTTACCTTATCAGTCAATTCATCTGTTTTATTTTCTATACTAGAAAGTTCTATATTTACACTGGTATCGTCTATCCCTACTTTAAAATTGGCATTAAACTTAACATCATCTAATCTTTTTTTATCCGTATTGTCTAGTATATTAATATCTTCTTTTTCTTTAAAATCTTGTAATTTATTTAAATATTTAACCTGTTTTTCTTTACTAGGTACTTTATAGTTTTCCTCTTTTAATTTCTTTTTTTTATATCTATATCTATAAAGCATACTGATTAGTCTATCTTTTATAGACCCTTTAGCCCCTCTACCACTCATAAAATCACCATATATATTTTATCATATAAGCAAAGAAAAAGCACTATTTCTAGCACTATTTAAACATTCCAAATTTATTAAATGGAAATAGTCTTATAGATGTAGTTCCAACTATATCAGATTTTTTTATAAGACCTATTCTTTGGTCTCTACTATCTGATGAATTACCTCTATTATCTCCCATTACAAAGTAATATCCATCTGGTATTTTTTCTATGTCATATAGCTCTTTTAAAGTAAAATCTCCAGTCCTAGATACAGCTACATCTTCTATAATCTCTCCATTTATATATAAATTGTTATCTTTATAATCTACTCTTTCTCCAGGTAGTCCTATTATTCTTTTTACTAGTTTAGATTTCTCATAATTTATAACAACTATATCAAATCTCTTATAAGATTTATCTAACTTATTTAATATTAATATATCCCCATTGTTTAAAGTAGAATACATAGACGCACCATCTACTCTTACAGGAGTAGCAATAAATGT
>CANRDA010000066.1 GCA_947629285.1 uncultured Bacilli bacterium | reverse complement strand
AAGGACATGCATTAGATGAAACAAGTGGTTGGTATAGTGATTTTGCAGGCTCTCCAACTGTGTCATGGTTCCGTCGTGGTGGAGCATATAATAGTAATAACTTAAATGCTGGAATTTTTAGCTTTTCTTTTGCTAATGGTATTGTGCTTGGTATTGTTGATTTTCGAATTGTTATTACAAATTCTTAAAAAAATGTATAAAAATAAAATTATTGTTCAATATTAAATAGGTGATAAAAATGAAAAGAACAATAATTTTTTTTGTAGGAATAATTTTAACATATATGATAATAGGAAATGTATTTGCTGAAAGTAATATAATTCCTGATGATGCAATTAGAATAAGAATTATTGCTAATTCAAATAGTGAATATGACCAAAAAATAAAATTAAAAGTAAAAGATAAGGTAGAGTATGATATGTATAATTTACTTAAAAATACTAAGAGTATTGAAGAAGCAAGAAGTATAATAAAAGATAATTTAATTAATGTAGAAAATGATATTGACAAAACTTTACAGAGTGAAAATTATAAATTGCCATTTACTATTAATTTTGGATTAAATTACTTTCCTAAAAAGGAATTCAAGGGAATTACCTATGATGATGGTTACTATGAATCAGTAGTTGTTACTCTTGGGGATGGCTTAGGTGATAATTGGTGGTGTATTTTATTTCCTCCACTTTGTATGATTGAAGCAGAAGAGTCTACTGATGTTGAATATACTACTATGGTTAAAACTATAATAGATAAATATTTTTAAAATTTATGAGTATTATTTTATAGGTGATTCTATGAACATAGTACTCATATTTTTAATTGCAATAAGTCTAAGTATGGATGCGTTCTCACTATCCCTTGCTTATGGAACTATTTCACTAAAAAAAAGTGAAATAAAGCTATTATCTATAATTGTAGGTATATATCACTTCTTTATGCCAATACTTGGTATGCTTATTGGAAGTTTTATAATAAAAATACTTCCTATTGATGAAGATGTTATAACTCTTGTTATATTCTCTTTTATTGGAATAAATATGATTATCGAGACATTTAAAAAAGAAGAAAATATAAAAAAAATGAAGATAGGAGAAATGATTTTATTTGGACTTGCTGTAAGTATAGATAGTTTTTCTGTGGGAATTGGAATAAATAATATAAGTAATAATTTTTTACTTTGTTCTTGTATATTTTCTGTTACTAGTTTGATATTTACATATATAGGTTTAATACTTGGAAATAAATTAAATGAATTAATAGGTAAAGTTGCGACTTTAATAGGAGGTATAAGTTTAATAATACTTGGTATAATTTATTGTATATAATAGGTGACAGTTGATACCGGTTATGACTTACTGTATAATGTAAATAGGTGGTAATAAACTCTTGAATTCAACAGATGATTATAATATAGTGGATAATTTTTTAAAAACAGAGGAAAAATAATTTAATAAAGTTTCAATAAAAATAAAACTAGAATCTAAGTAGTTGATTGAATCACAATCTTCCAATAAATTAGTAAATTTATAATAGTTATACATAAATAAAAACCTCCCTTTTAACTATTAAAATTTAGGTCTATTTAATTAAAAAGGAATATGATAAAATAGTATTGTCTATTAATTAGATAGACCTTGTAATGTTAGAATACTATTTTTACTTTTAAGTCTTGAATTTAGTTAGTAAAAATAAGTATTCTTTTTTAATAAATCATAAAAAACCACCTCAAAGGTAGTTTAACATAAAGTTATAAGTTTTGTATGTTTTTCTCAAAGTAAATACAATTCTAGTATACTTATTATAAGGTAGTCGTATAATTTAATATTCTCAAAGTAAATACAATACTTATTCTCAAAGTAAATACAATCGATATAGTTAAAATTGCATTTACTTTGAGAATTAAGACTAAATTTTTAGATTTTAATAAACTGTAGATACTTAAATTAATTTGTGTTATAATTGATATAGGCTACTTATACACCTATTTAGGTAGTAATCATAAAATATAGTAGTCTTGGAGGTATTATGAAACAAGTTAAAATAGATGGTGGGAAAATTCTTTCTGGGAAAATAACAATAAGTGGGGCCAAAAATAGTGCGGTTGCGCTAATACCTGCTTCAATATTATCAGATGACATAGTAAAAATAGATAATATCCCAAATATTTCAGATATATATGCTTTAGATGAAATATTAAAATATTTAGGAGCTAAGGTAACTCTTAATGATGGAATGATAACTATAGACCCTACAAACATAAAAAATAAAGAAATACCAAAAGATATTTCTAGTAAGCTTAGAGCTTCATATTATTTTATGTCTGCTCTACTTGGTAAATATAAATATGTAGAAATGTATTTTCCAGGAGGATGTAAAATAGGTGCCCGTCCAATAGATCAAACTTTAAAAGGTTTTGAGGCCTTAGGTGCTAAAGTCGTTGAAAAAGACAATAAATTTACAATAAGTGCAGAAGAATTAAAAGGTGGTCATGTATATTTAGATATGCCAAGTGTAGGTGCTACTATAAATACCATGCTTGTAGCAGTCAAAGCAAAAGGTTTAACTATAATTGAAAATGCTGCTAAAGAACCTGAAATAGTAAATGTAGCGACTTTCTTAAATAATATGGGTGCTAAAATAACAGGTGCAGGAACAAGTGAGATTAGAATAAAAGGCGTAGATAGTTTAAAAGGATGTTTCGCGGAAGTAATTCCAGATAGAATAGAAACAGGTACTTATATAATAGCAGGTGCTTTACTTGGAGAAAATTTAAGAATAGAAAACATCATTCCAGAACATGTAGAGTCATTAACGCTAAAATTAAATGAAATGGGCGTTAAAATGGAAATCGGTTCTAATTATATTGTCGTAAATCGTGTTGAAAAACCTAAACCAGTCAATTTAAAAACACTTGGATATCCAGGATTTCCTACAGATTTACAACAACCAATAACAACGCTTCTCACACAATGTAGAGGAAAATCAGTTTTAGAAGAAACAATATATGAAAATAGATTTCAAAATGTTCCATATTTAAATAAAATGGGAGCTAATATTAAAATTAATGGTAAAAAAATTGAAGTTAAAGGACCAACTGAATTAAAAGGCGCTAAAGTAACTGCTACAGACCTTAGAGCTGGAGCTTGTTTAATACTTGCAGCTTTAATTGCTAAAGGAAAAACCACTATTAAAGATGTTGACCATGTTTTAAGGGGATATGAGAATATAATAGAAAAATTAACTGATGTGGGTGCTAAAATAACAATAGAAGAAATATAATTAAGTAGCTATGCTACTTTTTTCTTAAAATGTTGTTTAAATGTTGACATATTGTTGGTAATATGTTATTATTTTGTTGTTAAAGAGGTGTAATATGGAAACATTAACAAGTGCTATCAATGTACAAGTAGATGCTAAAGACAAAGAACAGGCTACTAATATACTTAAAGACTTAGGACTTAATATGAGTACGGCTATAAATATGTTTATAAAACAAATAATAAAAAGAGATGGACTACCTTTTTCTGTATCTAATCCACGTCCTAGTAAAGAATTACTTGAGTCATTAAAAGAAGGAGATAAAATAATCTCTGAACTTGAAAGCGGCAAAAGAAAAGGATATCATAATGTTAGGGATATGTTTGAGGATATATTAAATGATTCAAACTAATACCGAAACAATATATAGAGTTGATACTACTTCCAAGTTTAATAAGCAATTAAGAAAAATAGCAAAACAAGGCAAAAATTTGGAAAAGCTAATTTTGGTAGTAGAGAAACTTGCTAATAATGAACCCTTAGACTATAAATATAAAGACCATCAGTTACTAAATGATAATTTATATAAAGACTGTAGAGAGTGTCATATAGAGCCAGATTGGTTATTAATATATAAATATAAAAATGATACATTAATATTAGTTTTATTTGCTACAGGTAGTCATAGTGAATTATTTAATAAATAACGTTCTAAACACTTTTAAAATCAATATAATTAAGTAGCTATGCTACTTTTTTTGTGAGGTAAATATGAAAAAAATAATACTTACTATATTAGTATTTCTTATAATTTTTTTAATATATTCATTCAACATTAGTGAAGAAACTTACTATTTATCACTTGGAGACTATCTAACATACGGTATAAATAGTTTAGATAAAGTTGATAATAGTTATAGTGAGAATATAAAAAAACACTATGAAAAAAATTTAAAAAACTATGTTAATTATTCAAGTATAGATGATTATAGGGTGATGGATTTAATAAATGATATTAATGACAATAAAGAAATTATATATAATAATAAAGATTATAAATTACAAAATTTACTTATAAAAGCTAATTTAATAACTATATCTATAGGCATGAATGATTTAATATATAAAAAAAATATAGATTATAATTATATAGACCAGTTATTAAATGATATAGAAAAGATGCTGGTATTAATAAGAAAATATAATAAAGATACAATTTATTTTCTAGGATTCTATGATGTAATAAACAATGATGATTTAATTAAATATGCAAATAATAAAATAGAGCTTATTTGTAAAAAAAATAAAATTAGATATGTTGATATAAGTAAGCTAAATATATATGTTTTAAATAATGTATATCCTACTAATGATGGATATACTTACATTACAGACCAGATATTAAACTTAAAAATTTTCAAGTGAAGTGCAACAAAGACGAGAATAAATGATATCTATTAATGCTGTTTTATGCCGAGAAAACT
>CANRDA010000065.1 GCA_947629285.1 uncultured Bacilli bacterium | reverse complement strand
GGACTAACTGATATTTCTGGAGGTGTTAAATCGAGTGTTGTTATTGTTAAAATATTTGATTCTGCAGTCTTACCATTTTTACTTGTTACTCTTGCTTTAATTGTATATTTTGTATTTTTAGTAAGACTAGAGAATTTATGAGTATTATCTACTTCATTAGATTCATAATCTGTCATTCCTGGAGTTATTAGATATTCTATTTTTTCTAATCCCATTCCACCTTCAGTAGTTTCAATTGTTATTGATATAAAATTACTTCCTTTACTATCTTCTGTAATTTTTATTGTTGGAGTTACATTATCAATTTTATCTACTGTTACTTGGAATACATCACTTTCATTTCCAGCTTCATCTCTTACTTTTACATCATATGTACCATTTTTATCTACTTCAAATGTTGGGTCTTTTTGCCAAGTTTGTCCTCCGTCAAAACTATATTCTAGGTCAGTACCTTCATCGTCAGTAGCATCTACAGTCAACTTTTTACTTGTTGACCATTCATCGTCGTTTCCTGTAACGTCATTTATTGTTGGAGAATTATTATCTATCTTACTTACATCTACCTCATAAGCGGTCTCCATCGTATTATTTAGTTTATCTTTTACTTTAATATAATAAATTCTACTTTCAGTGGCAGTATATTCGTTAGATTCTTGCCAACTCAATCCATTATCAAAACTATATGATTGAATTCCTATTCCCGAACCATCATTTGCTTCTACTACCAATTTTCTACTTTGTACCCAAGTATTTCCAGTGTTTCCAGAAACCCTAGTTACTACTGGAGGGTCGTTATCTACTTTGTTAACTTTAAGTTCTGTTGAATTAACATTCAATGCATACCTAGTTCTAGCTTCTACAATAGTATTTTGGGTCACTGTTAAAATAACTGGATTTTCTTGTGCGACAATCCAATCTGCATCTTCCGTTGTTTTATATTCATTAGTAACATCATCCCTATCCAATTCAGGAAATGTAATTGTTACTGTCTTACTCGTTGCCCAATCATACGTATCTACTTCTATTTTAGGCGTATAAATAGACATATCATCATCAGTTGACAATCTATCTATTACTACTTCTTTTTGCTTATCTAATATTAATTTTCTATTACTTAAATTTGTTAGCGTTAATACCATTAGTATAATTGCCATTACTAAAATAATATACATAATAGTAGAAATTGCAAATCCTTTATTATTTAGTTTCATATAACCACCATCCATTTACTATAATTATATATTAATATTACAAAATATTCAAGAGGTGATATTGTTTTTAGAAAAATTTTATTGTATAATTATTAAGGTGAGACTATGGGATTTAAACGAGTAAAAGTTAGAAGATGGGTAAAAGTATTACTTAGTTTAATAATAATTTTTACTTTAGTTTTTTTATATAGTAAATATATTGAAATAAAAAATATAAAAATTAATGAATATAACATTATAGATTCTAACATACCTGAAAGTTTCTATGGTATAAAAATAGTTCAAATAAGTGATATTCACTATAAAGAAACTGTTGATAAAAAATATTTAGAAAAAATAATAAAAGAAATAAATCTCATTAAACCTGATATCGTTATATTAAGTGGAGATTTATTATCAAACAACATAAAATATACAAACGAAGATTTTGAAATTTTAAAAAGTAATTTAAATAATATTAGCTACACTATAGGTAAATACGCAATTAAAGGTGAACAAGATTTATCTTTTGACAATTGGAATGAAATTATAACTAATAGTGGTTTTATAGATATAAATGATAATTTTAAAACTATTTATAATAATGGATTAGAGCCTATATTACTTATAGGTATTAGTTCTAATTATAAATCTAACCATATAGAAGAAACTATAAATAATATATATAGTAATATAAATCAAGATTATAAATATTCAGTACTTGTATTACATGAACCAGATTTTATAAATTATATTGACTTTAATAAATTTAATTTAATACTTGCTGGACATACCCATGGTGGAGAAATTAGATTACCTTTTATAGGTGGGATTATTAATGATAAATATTCTAATTATAATAAAGAGTTTTACGACTTGAGTGGAACTAAATTATTCATATCTTATGGAATTGGTACTAATAAAAATAAAGCAAGATTTTTAAATAAACCATCTATGAACTTATATAGATTAAGGAATAAATGATTATTTCTTAATTTTTTTATACATATAATTTATTGGTGATATAATGGGCAAAACTGACAAAAGAGAAATAAAAGCAATTAATATTCAATTAATTACTTTAATAATTGCCCTAGTATCAGCAATAATCTCTATTATAATAACTTACAATCAAAAATTGGATTTAGAGAATAGAGAAACTCCTTTAAATTCAAAAGAATTATATAACCTAACATTATTTAATAGAATACTTGTACTAGTTTTATCATTTGTATTTTTATACGTTAACTATGTATTATACAAAATTTCAAAAGAACAAAAAGAAGATTTAAAGTCTTATATACTTCAAATAGTAGCATCAGTACTTGTTGTAATATCTGGTGTGATAGCACTTTATGTAGTTACACTATCTGAAACAGAAAATATAGTAGATGTAGAAAATCCTATAATATAAAAAGAAAAGTAATTACTTTTCTCTTGGGTCAACTATTATTTTAACAGCATCGCTTACTCCTGATGTAAGTGTTTCAAATGATTTTTGAACATCTTCAAGTCCAACAACACTATCTAAGAATTTTAGCATATCTATTTTCTTACTTGACATTAAATCTATACAAGTTTGAAATTCTTCTTTTGTATAAGCAATCGCACCTTTGAGTGTTAATTCGTGTGTTACTGCTATTGCAGTTGGAATACTAACTGGGGCAAGTGATACTCCAACTAGTACTACAGTACCTCCTGTTTTAACAGTTAAAAGTGAACTTGATACAGCAGGAGCATTTCCGCAGCACTCTATAACTTTGTCAAATCCTATCTCTGTTTTCTCCATTACACTTTGTATAAAATTAGGGTCTGTTGCATCCATCCATTCATCTGCTACACCTAAGCTTACTGCTTTTTCTCCTCTTGCTTTATTAGTTTCAGAGACTACTACTAGACTTGCACCTTCCATTTTAGCAAACATAGCAGATACTAGTCCAATTATACCTCCACCTATTACTAATACTTTATCACCTACTTTTATATCTGCAAGACGTGATGCATGTAATCCTACTGCAGTAGGTTCTGTCATTGCTGCTTCTTCATTAGTAATATTATCTGGTACTTTTACAACCATATCTGGTCTAATAGCCATTTTAGGTGCGAATGCACCAGGACTCTCAAGTGATAATCCTGTTGCAGTATCCCATGTATGAATACAGTACTGTGGATTACCTGACTTACAAGCATGACACTCAAGACATGGTGAGATTGGTAGTGCGGTTACTCTATCACCAACACTTAAATCATCTCTACTACCTGGATCAGTTACTATTCCAACATATTCGTGTCCCATAACAAGTCCTTTAGGTTCACCTGCTACCCAGTAGTGAATATCAGAGCCACATATACCTGCTCTTTTAACATCTATTATAACCTTGTTACCATCACCTACTGGTTCTTTAATTTCTTTTATTTCAAATTCTTTTGCGCCTTTTATTGCTGCACTTCTCATAATTACCTCCTATATCTTACATAATTATTATACCACATATTAAAGAAAAAAAGAGTATAAACTCTTAAAAACTTATATTTCCACTAAATATATTTTTTAAATACTTTCCGTATAACTCTATTAAGTTACACTTTTTAACATCTTTTTTTACTGTTAAATCTACTTCATTTATTACTTCGTCATTATTCATAACATATAGTTTTCCTATAATATCTCCTTTTTTTACTGGAGCAGTTATATCATCTACCTCTATTTCATATGTTGGTGTGATTTCTCCTTCTACTTTCTTGTAAAGTATATTTACATCCTTTACAGGTACAATCTCTACTTCATCTACTTTAGCTTTAGGTAGTACTATTTTTTTAACAACACTATCCTTAGATAAAACTCTTTTTAAACCTACTTGAGCAAATGCATAATCAAGCATAGATGATACTTCACTGTTTCTAGTCCCACTATCAGGTTCTCCCATTACTGTTGCAATTACTCTCATACCATCACGTTTCATAGTAGCAGTAAGACAAAATCCAGCACCTTCTGTATATCCAGTTTTAAGTCCATCTACACCCTCTTTAAATCTAACTAATTTATTGGTGTTAACTAACCATATTTTTTTATTTGTTCCCTCTCTTAAATATGTTTCATATATACTTGAATACTCTAATATTTTCTCGTGTTTGACAAGTTCTTTTGCAATATATGCCATATCGTGTGCGCTTGAATAATGTCCTTCTTCATCTAGCCCATGACAATTTTTAAAATTGGTATCTTTAAGGTTTAATTCTTTTGCTTTATCGTTCATCATTTTAACGAAATTTTCTTCAGTTCCTGCTATAGCCTCAGCAAGAGCAACAACTGCATCATTCCCACTTGCTATAGTAACTCCTTTTAAAAGGTCATCAACACTCATCTTCTCGTTAGTCTCTAAAAGTATTTGAGAACCACCCATACTAGATGCATTACTTGATACTGTAATCATTTGGTCTAAACTAATAACCTTATTTTCTATTGCTTCCATTATAAGAAGTAGACTCATCATCTTAGTCATACTAGCAGGTTCTAACTTTTCATGAGAATTAAATTCGTATAAAATTTCACCTGTACTTTCCTCTAGTAAAATCGCACTTTTTG
>CANRDA010000064.1 GCA_947629285.1 uncultured Bacilli bacterium | reverse complement strand
AAAGATGCTTTAGGAAATGAAACAGCTACAGCTACAAGTGTAACAGTAAGTAAGATATCAACAACAGCTCCAACAATAAAAATAGCACAGTCAGCAGTAGGAAGTAACTTTATAACAGTTAAAGCAACAGTAACAGATAATGAAATGGGAGCAGAGAAGATAGAGTATAAGATTGGAACAGGAGCATATACAGCAGATGGAGTAAATACAACACATACATTCCAAGGACTTACTAAAAAAACTTCATATACAATACAAGCAAAAGTAACAAGTAAGAACGGTAAAACAGCAGAATCAAATATCTTAACAATATCAACAGCAGATTTAACAGCTCCAATTATTTCAAGTGTAACACCAGAAGGATGGGCAAAAAGTAAAACAGTAACAATAACATATCCAACAATAGCAGGACAAACATTAACATATAATTATACTTTGGATGGTGAAACTACAACTGTAACAGATTCTGAAGCTGAAATTACACTTAATAAAAATGGTGATTTATACGCAACAGTAACAGATGGTACTAACACAGTTTCTTCCGCAACTGTTGTAGTAACACAAATCGATAATGAAGGACCTGTATGTGATTTTATAGTAAAATATTATGATACAGGTAAGGCAGATATTGTAACCGACCCATCTAATAGAAACTGTACAGATGCAGGTGTAGGAATAATAACTGATGAATCAGTGGGAAGATATAGTACTGATAATGGTTCAAGTTGGAAATATACTTTCTCAGCAAATGGTTTAGCTATAAATCAAGAAGTCGAAATCTGGGTAAGAGACAAATTATTTAATATTGCTAAATATACAGTTAAGATAGAAAATATTCAACCTAAAGGAAATGTATTACCTGATTTAAATATAAGGTCATTAATTCCTATTATGTATCATCAAGGGGCTCCAGGAGCAATAGATGACCCTGCAAATGCAACTAGTTATGCAGTTGTTGTTGACCCAGCAACTGATGATTGGTATGATTATGATAATCAACGATGGGCAAATGCAGTTATAGGAGTAGATGGTTATAATCCAAAACCTGGTGAAAGACTTGATGAAAGTAAAGTTTTAGCTGCTTTCGTATGGGTTCCACGATTTGAATATAAAATTGGTGGTACAAAAGCTTTACCTGGACAAATAGATGTAAGGTTAACAAAGAGTAGTAAAACGGTACCAAATACTGGTTATACTATACATCCAGCATTTACAAATAGACATAAAAGTGGATTTTGGGTAGGTAAATTTGAACTTAGTAGTACAAGTGTTACAAGTACTACGGCTCCTTCAGAAAATAATTTGAATTGTTCGAGTGCAACATGTTCAAGTGGTGCAAATCTAAGAGTTTTACCTAACGTAGTGGCTCTAACAAATAATAATGTTTCTAACTTCTATTATGCAATACGTAGTATGTCTGCTAGTACTAGTAATGCAAAAATATTTGGATTTAATACTACGAATGACCATACTTCTATGATTAATAATGATGAATGGGGAGCAATTGCTTACCTTTCACAAAGTGCATATGGTAAATATGGAAATTCTAAATATTCTGGAGCAAATAGAGAAGTATACCCAAATAACTCATTGTATTATACAGGTCGCTTCACTAGTTCAGCAGTAACTACTGATAATTCTACGCAATATACTAGTGCAGGTACAAATAGATTTCAGTGGTGGGGAACTGGTGCCTTAGGAGAAACAGATGGCGGTTCAACTACTGGAAATATGTACGGTGTATACGATATGAGTGGTGGTCGTGAAGAATTTATTTTAACAAATATTAATGGTAGAGTTAGTTCCTCTGGATTTAAAAGCTTACCTTCAGAATATTATAATTACTTTGAAGTTTCTGGAACTACTTCTGGAACTAATATTTGTTCACCAACTTCAAATTGTACAGGACAAGCACTTAATGAAACCAATGGTTGGTATAATGATACTACAAATTATACTTATAAAACTTCTAGTGGTTTAGAAAGCTATACTTGGGGAATCCGTGGCGGAGGACCAGGGACCTCAAATCAATATGCAAGTAATCCAAAATATGTACAATCTTCATACGGATTATTTAATATGGATTGGGATGCCGGTGGTCAATTATTATGGTTATCAACAAGAGTAGTATTATACCAATATTAATAAATTATAGAAAAAGCGTATTTTACGCTTTTTTTGTGTATTCATAATTTTATCAATAAAATAGATTTAAATTATACTCTTATTGTATAAAAAAAACGTATAATGTTATATAATATAATTAGTGGTGATATAATGAAAAAGTTAAATGAATTAATGGATGTAGATTATGATATTGAAATAAACGGTATAAAAATAAATTCTAAAGAGATAAATAAAGGAGATTTATTTGTTTGTACTGATATGGGAACTTTAGATAGACATGAATTTATTGATGATGCAATTAATAGAGGAGCAAGTGCGATTATAGTAAAAAAAGATGTAGAAAAAAAGAGTGTGCCAATAATAAAAGTAAGTAATCCAAATGAATTACTTCCAAAATTGTGTTCTAAATTTTATGATGAACCTGAAAGTAAGTTAACTATGATAGGTGTTACTGGAACTGATGGTAAGACAAGTGTAGCAACAATGATACAGACTTTACTTGGAAATGATATATGTGGATATATTGGTACTAATGGATATAGTTGTTCTAAGTTTAATAAAGATACTAATAATACAACACCAGATTCAGATAAATTATATGGATATTTAGATGAATTTATTAAATCAGGGTGTAAATATACTTCTATGGAAGTATGCAGTGAAGCTTTAATGCGTGGAAGAGTTAAAGGTATAAAGTATGATATATCTGTATTAACTAATATTACTAGTGAACATTTAAATATACATGGAACTTTAGAAAACTATGTTAAAGATAAATGTAAGTTATTTAGTCAAACAAAAAGTAATGGATATTGTATATTAAATAAAGATGATGAACACTTTATTGAAGCATATAATGCTTCAAATTGTAAAGTATTAACATATGGAAAAGATACTGATAATGACTTATATTTCAAAGATATAAAACTATTTCCAGGTAGAAATTTATTTACTATAGTATATAAAAATAAAGAATATAAAATAGATAGTCCTATGGGAGGTTTATTTAATATATATAATTTATGTGCAGCTATACTTGTATTATTTACTTTAGGATATAATTTTGAGTATATTGAGAAACAAATACCACACATCCATGTAAGTGGTAGATTAGAATTAATTAATATGGGACAAGATTTTTATGTTATGGTAGATTATGCACATACTCCAAATGGTATAACTAAATTACTTGAATATGTAAAATTACTTCCTATAAAAAGAAGTATAGTAGTAATAGGTCAAGCAGGAGAAAGAGACCCATATAAAAGAAAGTATGTAGGTGAGATTGTTGCTAAAAATTCAAATCATGCAATATTTACATATGAAGACCCTAGAAGTGAAGACCCAAAAGACATAATAGATATGATGATAGAAAATATTAAAGATTTAAATAATTATGAAATAATTATAGATAGAAGTAAAGCTATTAAAAAAGCAATTGATATAGCTAAGAAAGAAGATATGGTTTTAATATTAGGTAAGGGTAATGAAACTTATGAGAAGTTAAAGGATAAAACAATTTATTTTAATGATATAGAAGAAGCAAAGAAATATTTAAAGGAAAGATTAGAAAAAGTTACAAATAATTAAATTTAATTTAGTTCTGTAATTGCAGTTTTGTAGGGAAACCTACTTTTTTTCTTTAAATTTACAATATAATATTTTCTCAAAATGTAAAATAGAAATTGCTTTTTTTGTAAGGTAGTGATATAATAAATTTATAAAAAGGAGGCTTATTATGAGTTATTTACCAAGAGTTGTTGATAAAGAAATAGATGAACTTATGGAGATTATGGGAGCAGTGCTTATAGAAGGGTGTAAATGGTGCGGCAAATCTACTACTGGTATTAACCATGCAAAAAGTGTAATTGAATTTCAAAATCCAGATAGAAAACAGGAATACGATGAAATAAAAAATACTAAGCCGTCATTATTTCTAAATGGTGAAAAACCTAGAATGTTCGATGAATGGCAAATGTATCCTGTAGTATGGGATTCAATTAGAACTGATGTTGACCATTCAGGAAAGAAGGGCGAGTATATTCTTACGGGTTCAACCAAGGTATGGGAAACAATGCATACTGGAACAGGTAGAATATCAAGAGTATTAATGCGACCAATGAGTTTATTTGAATCAGGTGATTCTACTGGAGAGGTAAAGTTTTCTGATATTATAGAGGGAAAAGATATTTCAGGTGTATCTAAATTATCACTAGAAGATATAGCAAGTATTATAGTTAGAGGTGGATGGCCTGCATCGATTGAAGTTAAAAGTGATGCTAAATATAGATTTGCTAAAGAGTATGTTAAATCTTTATTACACGAAGAGGTAAAAAAAGTAGATGGTGTAGAGAGAAATCCTGAAAAAATGTTAAATGTTTTAAGAAGTCTTGCAAGAAATATTTCAACTCCTGTTGCTAATTCAACTATAGAAGGAGATGTTAAAAACAATTTCGATGACGATATTTCTAAACCTACTTTGACTGATTATTTAAATACATTAGAAAAACTATTTGTAATTGAAAATGTTAATGTTACTAATTTAAATTTTAGAAGTAAATATGCCCTTCGTACTAAGCCAAAAAAATACTTTGTAGACCCTTCAATTGCAACAGCAATACTTGAAATAAAACCTAATGATTTAATTAGAGATTTGAATACATTTGGATTTTTGTTTGAATCTCTTTGTATGAGAGATTTAAAAATCTATACTCAAAGTTATGGAGGAGATATAACTTTTTACCGTGACGAGAAAAACTTTGAAATAGATGCAATACTTAGGACAAGTAGCGGCAAATGGGGAGCAATAGAGATA
>CANRDA010000063.1 GCA_947629285.1 uncultured Bacilli bacterium | reverse complement strand
TGTCAAGAGAAACATTTGTTCGTAGCACGGCATTAAAATAATTTATTATAAAATTTTTATTAAATTTGCAAAATAATTTGACTTTAAATTGTTATAAGTAAAATAAAAACCCACATATATTTTTGTGTGAGTTTTTTTTATTTAATCAAATAAACTTAGTTGGTTAGATTCACTCATTCCATCAAATATTCCCATAAACTTCATTTTATCTATTAATGTTGTTGATACTTTTGCTCTATATTGAACTTCTTCAATACTTAAAAAAGCTCTTTTTTCTCTTTCTTCTACTATGTTGCTAGCAACTGTATCCCCTAGTCCATCAATACTTGAAAATGGTGGATAAATGCTTGTATCATCTTTAACATCCCACATAGTTGCTTTTGATTTTAATAAATCAACAGGTAAAAATTTAATACCACGTGCGGTAGCCTCTAGGGCTACTTTTAAACTTTCTAATTGTCCAACTTCTTTGTTTGTAGCTTCAAATCCCTTATTTTGTATTTCAAGTATTCTATTTTTTATTGCATCATAACCTTTAATCATAACTTCAACATCTACATCTGTTGCTTTACAAGTAAACCATGATGCATAAAAATAAACTGGCATGTGTACTTTATACCAAGCAATTCTAAACGCACTTATAACATATGCAGCAGCATGAGCCTTAGGGAACATGTATTTAATCTTACCACATGAATCAATAAACCACTTCTCTATTCCTGCATCTTCCATTGTTTTTTTGTGTTGTTCCCAAGTTTCTGGTTCTTTAGATGCTTTACCTTTACGTACAAATTCCATTATTTTAAATGCTTTTATAGGTTCTACACCTTTATACATAAGATAAACCATGATATCGTCACGACACCCAATAACTTCTTTAAATGGAACTACTTTATTTTTAATTAATTCTTGAGCATTTCCAAGCCATACATCAGTACCATGTGAAAGTCCTGATATTTTAATAAGTTCTGCAAATGTAGTTGGCTTAGTCTCAGCAACCATACTTACTGTAAAGTTTGTTCCAAACTCTGGTATACCGAGTGTTCCTGTATCATTCATAATTTGTTCATTTGTTACACCTAGTGCTTTAGTTGAGGTAAATATACTCATAGTATCTTTATCATCCATTGGAACTTTAAGTACATCAGTACCTGTTAAATCTTGTATCATACGTAGTTGTGTTGGGTCTGAATGACCTAGTATATCTAGTTTAAGTAAATCCTGGTCTATTGCGTGGTAATCAAAGTGAGTTGTTCTCCAAGCACTTGTCGTATCTTCTGCAGGATATTGATATGGAGTAAAATCTGATACATCCATATAATCTGGTACAACTACTATTCCACCTGGGTGTTGTCCCGTTGTTCTTTTAACACCCGTACATCCTAGAGCAAGTCTTGCAATTTCTGCATTTCTCATAACTATATTTTTATCTTCACAGTATCCTTTTACATAACCATATGCAGTCTTATCTGCAACTGTACCAATAGTTCCTGCACGATATACATTATCAACTCCGAATAATACTTTAGTATATTCATGGGCACTCGCTTGGTTTAAATCTGAGAAATTTAAATCTATATCAGGTACCTTATCTGCATTAAATCCTAAGAATGTAGCAAATGGCATATCCTGTCCATCTTTGTACATATCGCATCCACAATTTGGACATTTCTTATCTGGTAAATCAAATCCACTAGAATAAGTCGCACCTAAACTATTACCATTTTCATCATTAAATATACTAGTTTTACACTTTAGACATCTATAGTGAGCAGGTAGTGGATTAACCTCTGTTATACCCATCATTGTAGCAACAAAACTAGAACCTACAGAACCACGCGAACCTACTAGATATCCATCATCGTTTGAGTGTTTAACTAATCTTTGGGCAATTAAATATATAGGGTCAAATCCTCCACCTATAATACCACCTAAAGACTTCTTTAGTTTCTTCTCTAATGATTTATCGTTTAACTCGCCATCTTCATCAGTCCATTTTTCTTTAATATAGTCTTTTAACATAGCTTTAACACTATCGAAACCTTCAAGTATTTTACTGTGCATTAAAGGATATATTTTATCTTCTAATTCTTCATCAGTTAACGATTCTTCTTTTAATAGATTATCTTTTATACATTTGTAAACTATATCTCCATATAGTTCTGTTGCAATTCTGGATTCTATATTATGTGGTAACTCTTCACCGTACCAATCTTTAGCTTTCTCATATACTAAATCTGTAACTACACGAGGACAATCTAAGTAACTTTTACCATCATCACTTTTTACTCTTGGAGAAAATGGTATACCACCTGTATCTATTATAACCTCAATCTCTTCTACCATATCTAGTATTTTATTAGTGTTTAAAACAACTATTTCATAGGCTAAATCATCATCTAAGAAGTTAAAATCTTCAAGCATTTCTCTTGTTGTACGGAAGTGTTGTGAAGGAATATTAGTTATACTACTCTTTGCAAGAGGATGCCTTCCTCCACCTGGTACTTTTTGATTTATAATAATCTCTCTATATATTTTATCTTCGCGTGTAAAGTGGTGGACATCTCCTGTTGCAACTATAATTTTACCTGCATCTTTTGTTGCATTTATAACCTTTTTTATATGTTCTTTAAGTTCGTATTCGTCTTTAAAGTCACTAGTTTGTATCAAGTGGTTATAAACTTCTGGTGGTTGTACTTCTACATAATCATAGAAGCTAATTATATTAGTTAACTCTTCTCCTTCTTTACTACGGGCTTCTATAAATACTTCAGATTCGTAGCACCCACTACCTATAATTAATCCTTCTCTAAGTTCATCGAGTTTACTTCTAAGTATTCTAGGTGTTTTATAAAGGTAAGTAGTATTTGCAAGAGATATTATCTTAAATAAGTTTTTTAAGCCAGTTTTATTTAGTGCGATTGCATTAAAATGATATGTCCTACCAAATTTATGTATTTCATTTTTTGGTATAAGCTTTTCTAAATCTGCAATTGTTTTAAAATTTTGTGAAATTAATTTTTGTAACATTTTATGTAATACTAAGGCTGTACCTTCTGCATCGTAATCAGCTCTATGGTGAGCATCCTCATCCCACGGAACATTATATCTTTTAACGAGAGCAGACAAACCATGTCTTGAAAATCCTTGGTCTAGGGCACGTGATAATTCAAGTGTATCTATTACTGTATTTTGAAATTCACCTAAATTATACTTTTTCATTGCCATTTCTATAAATGATATATCAAATTTAGCATTGTGAGCAACCATAGGTAAATTATCTGTCCATGCTAAAAACTTCTTAGTTACTTCTTCTTCACTATCTTTACCTTTAACCATTTCATCAGTAATTAGTGTTAGTTCAGTAATCTTATCTGGAATATGTCTTTTTGGGTCAATTAGCTCATCAAATCTATCTACTATAACTCCATCTTTTATTTTAACCGCCCCAATTTCAATCATTTGGTCATTTCCTGCTGCATTAAATCCAGTAGTCTCTGTATCGAATACTACAAAAGTAGTTCCTTTAAGTGGTAAATCACTAGGTCTTACAACAATATTTACTGTATCATCTACTAAAGTAAGTTCAGTTCCATACAATCCCTTAAAATGGTCTTTAGGGTCTTCAATCTTTTTATTATACGAATTTATTATTCCATAAGCAATAGGAAATGCTTGACAACCACTGTGGTCCGTTATAGCAACGCCCTTATACCCCATCTCTATCGCACGACTTACAAGTTCGCATGTGTGTTTACCTAAATCTACTTTAGTCACACCATCCATTTGACTCATCATAGTATGAGCGTGCAACTCAACTCTTTTTACTTCAGCATCATCTATTAATTTAACCTCTTCATGATTACTATAATTAATGTCCATTACACTTAGCATATCGTCATTTGAATACTTATCTTCTTTAACTGAACCTCTAAATCTATACCAAGTTCCAACCTTTATAAGTTTTGTTAGTCTTTTTACTTCATCATTATCGTGTACAAATATTTTTGCTTGTATACTATCAGTTCTATCTGTAATATTTAAAGTAATTATTCTAAGTTCAGATTTAGTTTCTATTACTTCTACGCTAAATACTTCTGCATCAAACGTTACAAGAGGAGTTTTACCTGTTATAGTATCTATTCTAGTATTTTCATCATCTATAATTCTACCTAATATTACTTTAGGGTCATCTACAGTTTCTATTTTCTTTGGAGTATAATTCTTCTTCCAATTAGGCTTTTCCTCTTTAGGAGGTTCATTTAAACGTGATAAATCTACATTACTACCATCTACTTTAGACGATTCTATTTCAGCTTGAAGTTTTATAGACTCTTCTTCATCTACTAAAATATTTAATTTAATATTTTTATATCCAACTCTATTTAAATACTCTTCTATTCTTATTTTATATTCTTCTATTTTTTTTAATTCTGCAACATTATCTACATATATAATTATTTCATTATCATTTATTTCCATATTATTATTTAAAAACATACTTAACATAGAACTATCTTTACTATAGTATTCTATTATATATTTTAAATAATCTATTAATAAATTATTATTTATTTCTTTAACATTAAATACTACATTTACATTTTCTATATCCTTAAATGACTCTTGTAATTTATTTACAAATTCTTTATATAAGTCTATATCTAAAGTATTGTTTATCGTAATATAAAAACAATAGTTAGTCTTATCTTTATTACCTACTATTTTATCTATTTTAGCGCTTTCTAAACTTTCTATACATTCTTTAGAAAGTTCTAACTTATCTATTAATATTTTAATCCTAGAGTCCATAATACCACCTTATATATAGTATATCAAAAATGTAATTTATTTTGAACAAAAAACTGTGATTTTTTCCAATGTCATTAACTTAAGTGTTACTATTCACAGCCCATTAAAAATAAATAAAGAAAAATATAGGAAAAAAAGTAACAAGTTATGTACTAAAATAT
>CANRDA010000062.1 GCA_947629285.1 uncultured Bacilli bacterium | reverse complement strand
TTTAAAACTTCTCCTATGCTTATTGTATTACTTGTTAAATTATTTAGTCTTTTAATTTCATCTACTGTCGTATTGTATTTCTTAGCTATACCATACAAAGTATCTCCACTTTGTACTGTATATTTTATATAATCATTACTACTTTTAGGTAGTCTTAAAACCTGTCCTACATTTATTGTATTGCTAGTTAAATTATTTAAACTCTTTATCTTATCTACTGTTGTATTGTATTTCTTAGCTATGCCATATAAAGTGTCTCCACTTTGTACTGTATAAGTTATATACTCATCACTATCATTATTTGTAACACACTCATTTAAATTTCCATATAGTAAGTTTAAAACTCTCCAAGTATTTGAACCTACTATTCCATCTGCAGTTAAATCATTATTTACTTGAAATCTTTTAACTGCGTTTAATGTCTCTAAATCAAAAATAGAATTAATAGGTCCAGTATAATATAAAAGTGCGTTTAACTTAGTCTGTAAATCTCGTACATATTCACCAGTATCTTGATACCTTAATGTCGGATAAATACTTATTGGTTCTACTACAGGACTAGTTAGATTATATAATTCACTCTTTGTTTCATCATCCACTACTCCAGTAACACCCAGTCCATATTCCCTTTGAAATGCCATAACACCTTCTTTTGTAGATTCTCCAAAACTACCAGTTATTAAAGAATTAAAGAATCCCAATATCTTTAACTTTTCTTGTAATATTTTAACACTCTCCCCAGTACTTCCTAAACTTAGTTCATTCCTCATCAAACCACCTATAAAAATATATTCATTTATTTAATAAATATTTATATAATTAATTAGGTGAATTTATGAATAATGGATATTTAAAAGTTAATGTATATAGTGGGAGTATCGCAAATCCTGTTAAAAGCGCACGCGTCACAATATTAAAAGATGGGCGTGTTATTACAAGTGCCATAACGGATGAAGATGGTAAAACTCCAAGTATTACATTAGAAACTGTAAATAAAAAGTTCTCAGAAGAAGAACAATATAATACTAGACCATATGAAACTTATGATGTGATAGTAGAAGCACTCGGTCTTACTAAAACTAGACTTGAAGGAGTTCAAATATTTGATGGAATAACTTCTATTCAAGATATATATATGACATCAATAGATGAAAATAGTGGGACTGACTCATCTATTATATCTCCTAATACTTTGTGGGGTGATTATCCACCTAATGTAGATGAGGGTAATAATGAAAGTGAGATTGCACCAATAGTTTTAAAACAGGTTTTAATACCTACAAATATAATTGTACACGATGGAGTTCCAAGTAATACAAACGCACCGAATTATACAGTACCTTTTATAGATTACATAAAAAATGTTGCAAGTAGTGAGATTTATAGTACATGGCCTACTGAAACAATAAAAGCAAATGTACTTGCAATCATATCTTTTACCTTAAATAGAATTTATACGGAGTGGTACAAAAGTAGAGGGTATGATTTCACTATAACATCTACTACTAATTACGACCAAAAATATACTAGAAACGGTACTATATTTGAACCGATTTCTAATATAGTAGATGAGATATTTAGAGATTATATAAGAAGTGGTATTAGAATGGAACCACTACTTGCTCAATATAAAAACGAAACTACTTTAGAGGGTGTATTAAGTCAGTGGGGCTCTAAAGATTTAGGCGATAAAGGTTATGACGCTCTTAGAATTTTAAGATATTACTACGGGAATGATATTAACATTTATGAAGCACAGACAACAGAAAACTACCCCTACTCTTTTACAAGAACTTTAAAGATTGGAGATTGCGGTGAGGATGTGTATTTACTTCAAAACGCACTAAATTATATTAGAGGAAGTTATCCTGGAATACCAATGATTAAAAACCCAACTGGTCTATTTGATACTGAAACTAGTAATGCAGTAAAAAAATTTCAAGAAGTATTTTCACTTAGCAAAACTGGTGAGGTAAATTATCAAACTTGGTATAAAATATCTTATATATTAACTGCTGTTACTGATTTAACTAAAAGTATTTATAATTAAACATATACTATTGATATACGAATATATATTTGGTATAATGTTAATGGATACATTTGAAATATATCAGATGCTTTCCCTTTCAGTTATCAAAAGATAAAAGAAATATGGTGTTTAATTATAATAAAAAGAGAATTATCTCTTTTTATTATAATTCTACTATTATTCTTTATAGTAATCACCTTACTATTTAAATGATAAAGACATCTGATTTCAACAATAGTTGATTTCAGATGACATCCAATAAGGGATAACATCTGATTCACCAAATCAAATGTATCCTTTTTTATATATGCAAATTGCCTTTGCCATATTCATTGTATAATATTTATTAATTGTTGTCAAATAGTTCTATTTAATTAAACCTCACATATAATTTAGTGGTGATAATATGGATATAAAAGTAGGAGATTATGTAACACGCATATCTCATAAAAACGATATGATATTTAAAGTTATAAGTATTGAAGATAATACTTGTTACTTAAAAGGAGCAAATATTAGACTTTATGCAGATAGTGATATAGAAGATTTAGTTAAAGTAAGTTTTAAAGAAAGTGATGACTCTGATGTTGTTGAAAGAATCAAAGATAGTACTAATTTGGACCGCGATGATTACTTTTATCTTCCAGGCAAAATATTACACATAGATGGTGATAACGAATATTTAGATAGATGTTTAAAATACTATAACAATGTCAATTTAATGGCTATGGGAATATGTGAAGATGAAAGCGAAGTTCCAAACAAAATTAGAGAATATTTAGAAGAATATAATCCAAGTATTTTAGTTATTACAGGACATGATGCCTATTATAAGAAAAAAGGTAGTATGGGAGATATAAACAGTTATAAAAATAGCGCTAACTTCGTTAAGGCAGTAAAAGAAGCAAGAAGATATGAAAAAAGTCATGATAAACTTATTATAATAGCAGGTGCATGTCAATCTGATTATGAAGAGTTAATAAGAGCAGGAGCTAATTTTGCATCTAGTCCAAAAAGAATTAATATACACGCATTAGACCCGGCTATTATCGCTAGCCGTATGAGTTTAGCAGATATAAATAAAGATATAGATTTAAAAGATATAATTGCAAGTACAAAATATGGTAAAGAAGGGATTGGTGGGATTATTACTAAAGGTACTATGTATGTGGGGTATCCAAGATGACAATATCGAGTGTTAAAAAGGACCTTTTAGAACACCTAGGAGATGTTGTATCTATTAAATATAGTTTAGGTAGAAATAAATATGAAGAATATGAGGCTAAAATTAAAGAGTTATACGATTATGTTTTTTTAGTAGACACTGATTTAGGTACTAAATCTTTTACATATATAGATGTAATTACAAAGGTTATTAGAATTGACTATTAATGGGAAGTGTGCTATAATCTTTCTTACGGGGCCGCCAAAGTTTCGACGGGTATATTTGAGTAATGACTGCAAGTCGTAATGTAATACGTTAAAACAAAACTTAAAATAACTGGAAACAGAAATCAATTAGCTTTCGCTTAAGAATAGAAGGCTGCTTCTTTAAGTATTTTCCTACGGTACTTATATGAGGCTCGACTTAGTAGGATATATTATTACGATGTCTATAAGTAATAATGAATTTTATAGACTTACTATTAAATTGTTTGTTGATTAACTTGTTTAATAGGAAATATATTAATCAACTAAACTTGTAGACGTTGTTATGTTAATATATTCGGACAGGAGTGCGATTCTCCTCGGCTCCACCAGATAGATACTAAACTCGGAAAATTCGAGACTAATATAAAAACTACTCTCAAAATTAAATTGAAAGTAGTTTTATTTTGTCAATTTAGAAAACAAACTTGCATATAGACAAACCAATATGAAGGTAAATAAACTCAAAGTATTTATAGTTCAATAATTTTATTTTTTAATAAACCTGCTTTTACTTTTAAATTTATAATTTTGTGTTGCTCATTAGCAGTTATATTAATACTTTTAGGACCTTCAGTATAATTCATTCCTATGGATTCAGCTGATGGATACATTATAGAATCAAACGAAAAACCAATATTCCAGTTACCATAAGGAATTTTGAAAACCAATGTATCATCGTCTTGCCAACATGGTTTTGCTGGGGATTCTATAAATTTACCTTCTTCTTTAAGTTTATTTTCCATTTTTTCATTATAGACAGTAAAAAATGTTAACCCATTAATTTGTATTGAATAATTATTTAAATCTTTTTTTATAGAATAACCAGACAAGCAAATTGTAGCAAATGAATTTTCAGAAGTTTCACTATAATGTTTGTTAATATCTATTAGTTTATCGTATTCCATATCTAATTGACTTCTTAGAGGTGTATTGTTATATATTACTTTTCTAATGCCATTTTCATCATCACTAAATATTTTTTTATATGAATCAGAAGTATTAGACATATCATTTTTTATTGATATGGTAATAAAATGTGGGTATGTTGTTTTGTTGTTTTCCTCTTTTTTAATCAATTTACTATCAGACCAAAATTCTAAATTGTAGTATCCATTACTACTAGGACGTACAATATATTTGCTTATATCATTGTATTTAAATCCATATTCTATAATTTGATCACCAATCCAAGTTTCTTTAATATACATTTCGTTATCATAAAAGTCAAAATGTGTGGTTTTTCCATATTTATTTTCAAAATCAAATGAACTCATTATTTTTTCCACCTTTCTATTATTAATTCTATCATATAATTGATAATTTTTAGCAATTAATTCACAAAATATACAAATTTTATCATTTAACGATTTGTTACTAACTATTTCTTACGCCTAAATGTTGTTGTACGTCTTCCTTTAGAGTACCTTATAACTATTTTAAAAATTTTCAAGTGAAGTGCAACAAAGACGAGAATAAATGATATCTATTAATGCTGTTTTATGCCGAGAAAA
>CANRDA010000061.1 GCA_947629285.1 uncultured Bacilli bacterium | reverse complement strand
TCTATTAATGTAAAACCTTTTTTCATAACTTCCTCCTTCTTTACTGTTCTACTCTTTTATTTTCTCATAACTGCCCCCCCCCTTTGTCAAGAGGAACGTATGTTCGTAGCACGGCAAATTATTTAGGATTTATAGAAAAAAAGTTTAAATTAATTAATCTTTGATTTAAACTTTTCAATTATTTCATTATACTCTTTTTCATTAAATAATCTTTTTTCAAAAGTTAAATATTCCCTTGATTTTTTAAATTTAATCTTGAAATATTTATCTTTAACTACTATTTTACTTATACTATTATATTTATAATCAGTCTTAGATTTATTTAAAGTAATAGAAAATTTATTAGGAGTAAGTTCTAAAGTATATTTACCATAAGTGTTATAGTTCATCATTTGATTTACTTTTAAAGATAAATGTACATATACTACATCTAATAAAAGTATTACTATAATTAAACCAATTATAAATAGTGGTAAAAACATTAAAGATATTTTATTAAGCGTTAAAAACAAATATAAACCTACCCCTATTATAAATAATACTATATTATTTATAATTCTTGATTTATATAAATATTTTTTATAATCATCTAAAGTGTATTCATAATTTACTTTCATTCCAACATTCCTTTCAAAAACTGTCCTGTATAACTTTCTTTTACTTTAGTTACTTCTTCAGGTGTACCTGTTGCGACAATCTCTCCACCACCGCTACCACCTTCAGGACCTAAATCTATTATATAATCGGCTACTTTTATAACATCTAGGTTGTGTTCTATAACGAGTACTGTATCTCCATTATCTACTATTCTATTTAATATTTCAAGAAGTTTCTTTATATCGTGTGTATGAAGTCCAGTAGTTGGTTCATCTAATATAAATAAACTTTTACCTGTAGGTTTCTTTTGAAGTTCTTTAGCAAGTTTTACACGTCCTGCCTCACCACCTGATAATGTTGGTGCGCTTTGTCCAAGTTTAATATAAGAAAGACCTACATCCATCATAACTTGTAATTTATCTCTTACTTTAGGTATATTTTTAAAGAATTCCAAAGCCTCTTCTACATTCATCTCAAGTACATCATATATACTTTTACCTTTATATTTTACTTGAAGTGTTTCTCTATTATATCTTGTACCATGACATACCTCACATGGAACATACACATCAGGTAAGAAATGCATCTCTATTTTTTTAACTCCATCTCCCCAACATGCTTCACATCTACCACCTTTTACATTAAATGAAAATCTACCTTTATCGTATCCTCTCATTTTAGCTTCTTTAGTAGATGCAAATACATCTCTAATATCATCGAATACTCCTACATAAGTTGCAGGATTACTTCTTGGAGTTCTACCTATTGGAGCTTGTGATATATCTATTACTTTATCTATATTTTCAAGTCCTAATACTTTTTTATGTTTACCAGGTTTATTTTTAGTTTTATATAGATTAGAAGCAACTACCTTATATAGTATTTCATTTACTAAACTACTTTTACCACTTCCTGATACACCAGTAACACATATAAATTTACCTAGTGGGAATTTTACATTTATATTTTTTAAATTGTTCTCACTGGCACCTTTAACCTCTAAATATTTACCATTACCTTTTCTTCTTTTCTTAGGTACTTCTATTTTAAGTTTACCACTTAAATATTTACCTGTTAAACTATTTTCATTTTGCATAACCTCACTAGGAGTACCACAAGCAACAACATTCCCACCATGTATTCCAGCAAGAGGACCTATATCTACTAAGTAATCGGATGCAAGCATTGTATCTGTATCGTGTTCTACAACGATTAAAGTATTACCTAAATCACGCATTTCTAAAAGAGAATTGATAAGTCTTGTATTATCTCTTTGATGTAGTCCAATACTAGGTTCATCAAGTACATATAATACTCCTGTAAGGCGTGAACCTATTTGAGTTGCAAGTCTAATTCTACCTGCCTCACCACCAGAGAGTGTACCTGCCATTCTATTTAGAGTTAAATAACTAAGACCTACATTTATTAAAAATTTTAATCTATCTTTAATCTCTTTAAGTATTAACTCTGCTATTTTTGTCTGTTCTTTATTAAGTTTTAAATTATCTAAGAAGTCATATAACTCTCCTATAGATAACTGTGTCATTTCGTATATATTTTTCTTATTTATTTTAACTGATAAAACTGATTCCTTTAATCTCGCACCATGACAAGTAGTACAAGGTAACTCCATCATAAACTTATCTAGCCATTCTCTAATCCATCCACTTTTTGTCTCTATATAACGCCTTTCCAAGTTGTTTATTATTCCTTCAAAGTAACTAGTAGTAGTTCTAGTATTACCATTATTAGATGTATAGTTAAATTCGATTGGTTTATCTGAACCGTATAATATTAAGTTAAGTTCTTCTTTAGTTAAATCTTTTATAGGTTTACTTAAGTCTATATTATATTCTTTAGCAAGTGAATTTATCTGTGTATATGATATAGATGCATCCATATTATAAGCAACAATCCCACCATCTAAAATACTTTTAGTCTTATCAGGCATTATCAAGTCTTCATCTATTTTTTGTTTAAATCCTAACCCATTACAATCAGGGCAAGCACCATATGGAGCATTAAAACTAAACAATCTTGGCTCAAGTTCTGGTAGTGAGAAATCACAATCTGGACATGCATATCTCTCACTCATGACTATCTCGTTTGACCCAACTACATCTATTACACATTTACCTTTTGAAAGTTTACAAGCAAGTTCAATAGCCTCACTTAATCTACTTCTAATATCCTCTTTTATTATAAGTCTATCTATTACTACATCTATACTATGTTTCTTATTTTTCTCAAGGTTTATTTCATCAGTTAATTCATACTCGTTATTATCTATTCTAACTCTTGAGTATCCATCTTTTTTTAAATCATCTAATAAGTCTTTTTGAGTACCTTTTTCTCCGTGTACTACAGGAGATAAAACTCTTATCTTAGTACCCTCATCAAGTTCTAATATTTGATTTGTCATCTCTTCTATACTTTGACTTGATATTGGTTTATTATGATTTGGACAGTATGGAACACCTATTCTAGCATATAAAAGACGTAAATAATCATATATCTCTGTAACTGTTCCAACAGTACTTCTTGGATTATTATTAGTTGTCTTTTGGTCTATACTAATACTTGGAGAAAGTCCTTCTATAGAATCTACATCAGGTTTTTCAGTACCACCTAAAAATTGTCTTGCATATGCACTTAAACTTTCTACATATCTTCTTTGTCCTTCTGCATATATAGTATCAAAAGCTAAACTACTTTTACCACTTCCTGATACACCAGTCATTACTATTAATTTATTTTTAGGTAGTTCTAAATCCACATTCTTTAAATTATTTTCTCTTGCCCCTTTAATAATAATTTTATCCATAACAACCACCAAGCATTATTATAACACTATTTTAAAAATTACAAAAGAAAAATAGTGATTATTCTTCACTATTACTACTTTTCTTTTTAATTGTTCCCTTTTTTTTCATTTTTGAAATCTCATCTTTTAATTCTTCATCAGTTGAATTATTAATCTTTTCTTCAACAGTTTTATTATCTAAATTACATAAATTAATTATTTGTTCGCGCAATTTTTGAAGTTCTAATACTTTATTTAATAATTCCCTTCTTGATAAAGAAAATACTCTGTTTTCTATCTTTAGATTTCCTAATTGCTTTGCTATTTCATTTTTATTTTTTTTATCAACATATTTTTCATGTTTTTTATTATTTTCATCAATTTGCTCTTTTATTTTTTCTAAATCATTATTCATGTTATTATACTTTTGCTTAATATCAATACATTCATTTAGTTCTTTAAATGAAACAGCAAAAAATGCGAAATCTATTAAAATTGAAACAAAAAATGGCAACAATAATGTATTTAATGCACAATACATCATTACTATTAGAAATATTACTGAGATTAAAAGATTTAGTATTGTTTTTAACAATGCATGCTTATATTTATGTGGTAACATCTCAATATTGCTTTTTTTCTTCTCTAATTCTTCATTTTGTTTTTGTAAAAAACAATAATTTATATTTAAATCCCAATACTTTTTAGATAATTTGTCAATGTTCTTTTCATTTCTATCAATTACTTTTTCTAATTGTTTTATATTCAACTTTATGTTATTTATTTCGTTCGTTATCCTATCCATAAAACACTCCCCAAGAAGTATTATAACATATTTTTTTATTATTTCAACTATTAATATTAAGTTGTACAAATTTGTATAAAATATTCAAATACTTTATTTTGCTTATCATCATAATCTATCATAGATTCAGGGTGCCACTGCATTCCAATAAAGAACTTCTTATCTTTAGCCTCAATTGCCTCTATTACCCCATCTTCACTAATAGCTGATATATTTATACTTGTACCCTTTACAGTAGATTTATGCCTACTATTTACATTAATAACTTCATTTTTAAATATATTGTAAAGTGTGGATTCCTTTTTTATTTTAATTTTATGTGAATACTTTAGTTTTGTTTTATGATTTTTAATATCAATCATAGTACCACCAAATGATAATGCGATTAACTGCATCCCTAAACATATTCCAAGTACTGGCTTATCTATTTCATATAAATATTTTATTACCTCAAAGTCAAATTCTTCAAAATCGTCACCACCTTGAAATATAATTCCATCGCAAAGTTCAATAATTTTTTTATAATTACTATTTAATGTTATACCTATAGGTATTCCTCCATTTTTTATTACTGCATTTTGCATATCACTATAAATAATATCTATAATATGTTTTTCTTCACTTACATATTTTCTAGTTACTATTCCAATAACTGGCATACTATCACCAATAAATTTTATTATTCATTTTTACTTTTATACAAAGTTGTGTTTAAGATAATGACTGATTTTGGTATTCTGCATAAGCAATATTAAGATCAATAGGAATATCAATAGAA